>JBLIRH010000025.1:0-28878 GCA_049472215.1 Thermoplasmatota archaeon
CCTAGAGGTCATCTTGCTTCCTCCTTGCAAAAACAGGTCTCTCCGGGATAATTTAAGCTTGAGAGTGCATGTGATAACGTTTTAACAAATGATATGAAATATTCATTATTTTAAATTAAAATTATATTTATCTATGTTATTTCCAATTGTATCGATAGATATGTACAACCGGTTCCAGAGGCTCCAAACCGGCCTTCCTTTATAAAGGACCGTTACATGTGTACATTTCTCAGTAGCGCAGGAGCGCCGCAATTCCGCCGAGGGACTCGAGGAAATCCGAATCGGTGACGAAATCTACATCGGACCCGGTCCTCTGTGCGAGCTCGTAAAGCTCCTCCACGATATCCACGGGTGATGTCGGGCCTCCGCAGTAGGGGCACTTCTTGGGAGGGGTGACCTTCTCCTTCATGTTCTGGCACCTCTCGCAGATCCATCCGGGGATGGATGCGTCCCGAAGGATCATCAGAAGGTTCACCCTTCCTTCGTTGAGGGCTTTCTTCACCTGCTCGGCCCCGTAGGCTGCAGGCTCCGACCTCATTATTGCAGTTCGGAGAAGCTCCACGCCGGCCTTTTCCTCGTTCCTCTCGTCCTGAAGGGCCACCCTTTCCCCTATCAGAAGCAGGTCGCCTAGAGGGGTGTCTATCGACACGTCCTCCACCCCGAGCACCATGTGCTTGATCTCGGGGGGCAGCCCTTCCATGAGCTGCTTCTTGGCCTCGCCGGGGCCGGCGATCACCAATCCCCTGATATCCGACTTGGCGGTGAGCTCCTCAAGGTCCTTCACGAGCTCCGAGATGAAGTTGCTGATCGCCCCGCGTCGGAGCCTGTTGAACCTCATCTGGCTCATTCCGCCCTTCTTGTGCTTGTTCATCAGGTCGATGGAATCCGAACCCTCGACGGATATGACGTTGGACTTCACAGAGAACAGCTTCGCTTCCCTGGAATCCATCAGAAGTATGGCATAGTCCTCGTAATCGTCCCGAAGCCTCGCAAGAGGCAGAAGGAACGGCGAGGTATCGAGTATCATCTTCCTTTCCGGGACCACGGCTATCCTGTAGACATGGAGGAAGCCCAAGGGTTCCGATGCAAAGATGATCCTGCCTTTCTCACCCAGTATGGGAGAGTGCGAAATATGATCGGATGCCATCTCGAAGGTCCTCTCGAACTTCTCGCGAAGGTCCCCCCCGAGGGCCTTCGAGATCGCCCTTTCCCTGCCGGTGACGTATGTCTCGTTCATCCCCTCCTCCTCCCTGGAGGCGGTGGGCAGGTAGATGGAAAGATAGACGTCGGTCTCCTCGTATATCTCTGCGAGGGATCGAACGTCGATCTCCGATACGGGCACCAGCCTGCCCGGCGTGTTCGTGAGAAGGTCCTGAGGGGGTCTCATCCGCCTTGTGTATAATGGCTTAATTCAATAAGTTTTCTGATATCACTGGATATCTCGCCTGGACCATACGACGATCACGGCTATGACGATGACCATCACTACGAGGATCAGGATGTAGAGCCAGGTCAGGTCCTCGCCGACATCCCCTCCCGTATCGTCATCGTCTGGTTTATCGGAGGTTTCCCTGATCTTGAAGCCTATGGAGCCCGCATCGAACTCCCTCGCCTCGATGCCGGTTATCCTGTGGTCGATGGACCTTCCCTCGAGGTCCATGTCGTTGGCGAGCTCGGCGGGTTCCAGGGTGAGGGGTTCGATCGACCAACCAGGGGCAACTTCGACCTTCACGAGATAGGATGCCTCCTCCTCGCCGAAACCCGGGGACGGGAGCAGTCTCGGATCGAAGTGGTCGATGTCGAGGTCGATCACGTGCCCGTCACTCCCGCTAGTATCGAATGTGAAGTTCATGACCCAGGTGATCGATATCCTGTCACCGGAGCCGGTGCTCCCCGCGAGACCCTCGTGCCGGAGTTCGACCTCCAGGTTCCCGGAGCGGGCGTCGACGGTGAGGTCTGAAGCATGCTCCGAGATTATGCCTTCCAGTGTTGCATCGAGGAAATCCTCGATCTCCTCATCCGAAATGGAACCGTCCTGGTCCCCATCCATCGAGGTCCTGATATCCTCCCGGGCCTGTGCGGAGAAGCCGGAATAGGACCTTTCCATGATGATATTGTCGGGGGACCTTACCTCGAGAGATATGGTCCTCGCGGAACCGGGGGGAAAAGGGAGCAGCTCGGATATTGTGTAAGGGTCGTTGGGGAGAAGGTCCTGGAGGAACGTGTCGTCGTCGATGACCCTCCTTGTCTGGACCACGACACCGCCAAGTTCGGATGTTACCATCTCAGAGGGAATGTTAACAGTGATCATGGACCCCGAGACCTCGGAATCGAGAGGCGAAGGCGCCTCCCCCTCAACGAGCATCTCCGCCTCCCCCGCAGTCCATACCACCATGGACCCAAGCATGTAGACCACATACTCCACGTCCTCGCTTGACAGGGGCTCGTCACCAAGCTCCAGGGTGAGGTCGATGTCGTCCGCGACCTCAAGGGTTAGCCCGATTATGTCCAGTCCGTCCTCCTCGACGGGCTCGACGTCGAGGTAGACCAGCCTGACGTCGCCCTTGGGGTCGTCGTAATCCTTTGTATATCCCCCGACCGGGGCGCGGGTCCCCTCATCGAACTGACCGCAAAGGTCATAGTAGCTCTCGCTGGTGGCGCCTTTTGTCCAGTCGACGGCATACCTGTTGGCGGTGCAGTTAATCACGAAGTCGCCGATGATGGAGGTCTTCTTGACTATGACCTTCATCTCGTTCGCGGTCACGTCCGTCAGCACGTTGTCGATGCGCTGGAGATCCGAGCCGATCCTCCAGATCTCGAAGGTACCCTCCTGGTAGGACACGTGGATGCCGCTCACGGTTATCGTGTAAAGATATCCTATGCTGTCTTCAAGGTCGGCACTGCACCGCATTACCACCGTCACGTCGCTTATGGTCTCGGTGGAGGATAAGGATTCAATGTCCAGCTCCGGGTTGCCTCCGACCTTGGTATCGACATACCCGGTCCTGAGGACGTCATCCACGTCGTCCGTGAGGGAGATCCTCTCGCTTGCACCCCCCTCCCGGATCCCGGGCAGCAAGACCAGGGCCAGAATGATGACCGTGACGGAGACCTTCGCTGCTGACCCCGCATCGACCAGAGCTTTGAGCACCACGACGAAGGGATGAGGTGAGGCATAGATATGATTAACGGTCGAATGCCTGTCCGATGATATTCAGAAGAAATGGGAGACGATGAAACGATGATAGGGCATCTTCTCCCGAAGTATCTCATCCACAACCGCCTGGACGTCGTATGGGGCCTCCTTTCTGACCAGGTTGCCCACACCGTTCTCCGTTTCGAACACAACGAAGCTTGCCAAACCCCCGTTCTGCGCCCCCACCGCACCCGGATTCACGTATCTCCTTCCTGTTTTCCCTGTGACGTCAAGCGGGAAATGGGTGTGGCCGAAGAACAGGAGGTCCCCATCAACATCTGAGTAAAAACCGTCCAGGACCTCGGGGGAGGGGTCATCGAAATACGGGACCTTGGACCCGCAGTCCTTAGGGTGCCTGTGCATGAAAACGGTCTCCACACCGTCCCTGACCCTGAGCTCCATGGGACATTTGAGATATTCGAGCTGGGAAGCAGAGAGCATCGATCTCACCCAGTCATGGTGGGGTCTCCTGGGGACATTTTCCGTGGGCCCCAGCTCCGTCCCGAAAAGGGTGTTGTGGTCATGGTTGCCCATGACCCTCCTCACCCTCCGGTCCCTCTTCAGGATATCCAGTGCCTCGGCGGGTCGGGGCCCGATCCCGACAAGGTCTCCCAGAACGAATACGGCATCGACATCATCGATCTCCGAAAGGACGGCTTCAAGGGCCCATGGATTGCCGTGCACATCGGACAGGACGGCGCCCTTCAATCATCTCCACCCCTTCGGGGTCCTCTCCTCATGGGAGCCGGCGGGAGTGCTTCCCTCCGGGGCCTCCTGCGGGGTTCCATCCCATGGGTGGGCCTCTCCCGGTGGGGACGGGCTCTCCTCTCCCGCTCCGGTCTCACTGGTCTCCGGAAGCTTCCGGGGCGGCCGTCGTAGGGGGTCTCCTTCTCGACGACACGCATCCCGAGGACCTCCAGCAGTCCCTTGTCCTCGCGGACCATCCTCTCGTGGAGCCTTCTCCATACCAGTATCCCGATGACGGCGACCACTACTATGATCACCACCACCATTGCCACCACCGCGCCTAGCCCGATCCCGCTTGCGGATATCTCCTGCTTGAAGGTATCGCTCGCCCCGTCGCCGTCAACCACCGTGAGCTTGACCGTGTACCGTCCCCCGAAGGTGTAATCGTGCACCACCCGGGGCTCGAGCGTCACCTCCGACTCGCCGTCGCCGAAGTCCCAGCGGTACTGTAGGCTTCCGACGTCCCACGGATCGTCGGTCGATAGCGATGCATCGAACAGCACCTTGCCATCCTCGTCCCTGTACTCGAAAGCGGCGAAGGGTTCTCGGTTGGCGACGTTCACGAACAGCTCGGTGGTATCCGATCCGCCCACCCCGTCGCTGACGGTCAGGGTCACCCCGATGAGCCCCGATGAGAGGAACCTGTGGATGGCTATCTGGTCGTAGAGCTTCTTTCCATCCCCCATGTCCCAGGTGAAGTTCAGGAGGTCGTTCTGGTCCGGATCATAGGAAAGGTCCCCGGGAATTCGGATCCTGTCGCCCTCGAAGGCGTAGAGCGTGACCTTGAGGTCTCCCGAGAAGTTCGCGGGCCCGCCGTTGACGAGGATATTGTCCCTGTCGATGAGAGCGGAGGGCTCCGAGTTCAGGACCGTCAGGACGCCCGACCTCTGCGCCTCGAGCCCGTTGCTGTCCCTTACCACGACCGTGTAGGTGAACTCTCCCCTTCTCTTGTAGGAGTGCCTTACCAGGAGCCCGGAGACCTTGAAACCGTCCCCGAAGTCCCATTCCACTATGAACTCGTCACCGTCGGGATCCATTCCCTTGTATGTGAAGGTAACTTCATCACCGGCGTAGACCCTGATGGACGAGATCCCTATGTCGGTCGTGGGCGCCCTGTTGATCTTGATCGAGACCGTGAGGCTCCCGACCTCGCCCTCCTTATCGTAGGCTTTCAGAAGGACCGTGAAGGTCCCCGTCGAATCGAAAATGTGCTGGAAGACCGGGTCGGGACTTTCAAGATAGGTGCTGTCGGAGAGCGAAAGGGAGTACTGCACTATCTCCCCGTCGGGATCGAAGGACCCCGACAGGTTGAAAGTAACGACCTGGCCTGGGGTCGCGACAGCGGGAGGAGTGACCTGCACCCTGACAACCGGCCTGATGTTCTCGTGCAGGTATCCTATCACCCTGTCGGCAAGCTGGCGGTTGGCGTCCCTCACAAGGACGCCGTCATCAAGAAGATCGGGGTGTGAGACCACTATCCTCCCGAACCCGTACCAATCGGTGTACATTGATGCCATCGGAGGTTCCGTGTAGTATACTGCCGTCTGCCCGGACGACAGCTCGAAGGAGCCGTTCGACATTCCCGATACGGTCGGGAGGCCTCCTCCAAGCTCGGAATAGGAGTTCGACGGGAAGAAACCGGTCACGCCCCCCTCTGAGGTGGGAATCACATCCAGCCCTTCAAGGAGGAGGGATGCCTTCGAGAGCTGCTGAGCATCCGTCGGGTCAAGGATAAGGAGCAGTTCCCCCCCCTCCATGACGAACTCCTCGATCGCCTGCACCCTTGCGGGGGGTATGGGTGCCGCCGGCATCAGAATGATATACCCCTTGTAAGTGGAAAGCTCCTCGAGCCCGTCATCCTCGAGGCCGGTCTCGACGACCATCCCGAGCTCGCCGAACTCTTTTATGAGCTGGCCAAACCCGGAAATATCGGAATGGCGGCCGTCGAGGAAGAAACGCGCACCCACCCCCATCGTGGATTCCCAGAACCCCTCCTCCGGGTAGGTGGCAGAGTTCCCAAGCACATCTTCTACGATCACTCTGTACAATATCCTTGCCCCCGGGGTCATCCCGGTAGGTGTCTCGCTGAACGTATGCCATCCGTTGAAGCTGCCCCCGTTCATCTCCACGAGGGGTTTGCTGTACCATGCGGTCTTTCCCTTCTCCCGGTATTCCAGGCGAGGTACGTTCTCCGGCCTTGTCATCTCGATCCCGGTGCTGTCCCGGATGTAGAAGATCAGCCCCCCCGAGTTCGGACCGATATTGATAACGACCGGGGGCTCGTGCCATACTTCGGGTGGCTGGGCCTCCGCCTCGAACCTTATGACGCTGAAACCGTCCGGAGGGAAATCAACGGACCCTCCATATATGGAGGCCACCCTGAATCGGTACCTGAGCTCCAGCCCGTCACCGGAGGAATGGGTCCCAGTGAACAGCCCCCCTGATCCTGTCAAGGTTAGATCGTAGGAGGTCCCGCCGTCCACCATTTCCACCGTCACGCCGGTGATCAGCTCCGGGGTGGAGGTCCTCAGAACGAAATCGATCTGCGGCGGCCTCTCCTGGGTCCAGTT
The DNA here is from genome assembly GCA_049472215.1 of Thermoplasmatota archaeon. Classification (GTDB taxonomy): domain Archaea; phylum Thermoplasmatota; class Penumbrarchaeia; order Penumbrarchaeales; family Penumbrarchaeaceae; genus JAFGLL01. Next base: position 6,514 of record JBLIRH010000025.1, read on the forward strand.
GAGGGGATCGGGCCTCGCGTCCATCTCCCTGACGAAAAGCCTGACCGCATCGTCCCAGGCGGTCGTCTTGCCTATCACCAGCTCCGCGTAATCCGGATCATCCATATCGACCGGGAAATAAATGCCCATGAGGCGTGATGCCGGCGGATGGTTCGCGCCCGCCCTTCGGTGAATGATCACTTCATCCTCGGTGTCCATGATCCCGAGTGCAGCGGACCTCAGCCTGTTCGGGGTCCTGGGGTCCATGGAGAGGTACTCGGAGAACTGGTAGAGCTCTATGTAGCGGTCGTTGTACACGCGCCCGTCCTTGCCGCTGGGCTTATCCACGGAGGTCAATAGGGATTCCAGTAGCTCCCGCTCATCGAAAGCGGAATAGAACATCTCCTCGGAGAACGTCCCGAAGGCGGGGACCAGATCATCGGAAAGGGCCTGCAGATCGAGGGCTGAAAGGCTCACATAGGAGAACCTGCCGGCGTATTCGTCCATTACCCCGTCGACCACGTTAGTGAGCCTCTCCTCCATCGTCATCGAGCCGTCGATGATAAGTGGGATGCATTTGTCGTACGGCCATCCTGCGGCCGGGATCTGGTCGAAGGACCCGACGAAGTAGTCGGCATGCTCCGACACCTCCATTGCCGCCTCCATCATTCCCATCCAGCAGACATCCAGTGAGATGACGTCAACCTTTCTTTTAATGGTCTCGTCGATCGCCGACCTTATGGCCCACCCCATGTCCTCGGTCGCCATCCTCTTTGATCCGCCAAGGGTGGACGACCAGTCGTCCATCAGTCCGTTGGCGGGTCCGCTCGCATGCCCGTGAAGCGTGATCATGTAATGGTCCGCCGGGTAATTGGTCAAACCCCATGTGAGGAACTCCTTGAGGGTCCAGGGATCGTCCATGTTCTTCTCCGCGAGCTCGGGATCGTCGATCCTCTCCGAAGCGATCTCGCCCGTCTCGTCATGCTTGACCAGATATCTCCTTGTATCGATCCAGTTCCCATTGCTGGAATCATGCTCCGGGTGTCTGTCGATCTGGACGACCATGTTCAGGTCAGCGTTGTCCGGAACCCTCTCCAACTCGTTCAGGTCCCCTATGAGTTCGGATTCCAGGTCGCTGTCTGCGGAAATGTATGAAAGAATGGTCCATGTCTCATCGGCCCTTGTCCTCCCATCATCATCTCCCCGGACCGTGGGGTCCTCCAGGGCGAAAACTGGAAGAACGATCAGCAGAGCGATCGCCAGTATGGGTACTGTTGTCTTCACGTGGGCAGATTGCATATTGATTACATAAAATGATTTCCGTTCATATTTCGTATTTGCCACAACGGTGCTACGTTCGATGCACGTGTGAAGTGGTATCATTCCTCTTCGATCGGGATCTCCTTCTTTCTCCCCACAACGCCCATCATGTAGAGGATCAACAAGAGGGCGATCAATACGATGACGACGATGCCGCCGATTATTATGACCAGGGAAGGCTCCCAGCCCTTCTCCTCGGGATGGTCGCCCTTATCCTTTGGGTCGGTCCCCGCGAGGTATTCCTCGAGGTTCGTATAGCCGTCACCGTCCGGATCGTCGAAGGCATCGGTCGGGTCCTCCGGGTCCAGACCGTTCGCAAGCTCCCAGGCATCCGGCATCTGGTCCCCGTCGTCGTCGGTGTCGGCATTGTCCCCGACCCCGTCGCCGTCCAGGTCGCTCCATTCGTCCTTGTCGTCAGGGAACCTGTCGGAATTGTCCCCCACGCCGTCGCCGTCCCGGTCGTACCACTCGGTCGGGTCATCGGGGAACTCATCCTCGGAATCAGGGATCCCGTCGCCGTCCCTATCGGGCTCGAGCTCCGTCGTGAACTCGATGGACAGGATGTCGCCAATGACGCTCCTCTGGTGGATGTCCTTGAGGACCGGGGAGACCTCCAATGAGTACCTTGTCCGGTAGCTCAGGTTCTCCGGGGTTATGACCACCTCGGTGGAGGTTCTCCCGGAATCGCTCCAGTTCACCGAATCCCTGAAATCGACCGTTATCGGAATCTCTATGTCGGTGTCCATATTGAAAAGGAGCCCGTAAAAGGTCGAGTGGTTCAGGCCGATCCCGAACGAGACCTTGATCAACTGGTCGAGAGGGACTCCCAGGGCATCCTTATCCGGATCGGAGACGGGCTCCCCGATGGGTTGGAGCTCCGTCATGTAATCGAAGGAGAGGTCCTTCCACACAAGGACGGCTCCCTCGATGTCCTTCACACCGGAAAGTAAGGTTAGGGTATAATGCTCGTTGAAGAGGAGCCGGTGCGAAGGCTCCACTCTTATACGGGTCGAGTTCGGCACCTTGCTGAAGGCGAAGGGAACGGTGGAGGTCGAGTTCGCGAACTCGATCATTATGGTGTCCTCATCCCCTTCGGCAGGCAGCTCGATCGTGAACACCTGGTCGACAGGTATCGCATCAATTCCCGGCTCCGGGTCCACGATAACACCCATTGACCTCTCGACCAGTGTGAAGTTCCTCACCAGGGTCGCCCCGTCCTTGATCGTCACGGGCGTCTCTGAGGTGGTGTGCCGGTATTCCGAGACCTTCAGGACATAGCTCGTCCCCGCAGGTATCCCCTCCATCAAGTATGAACCGTCCGGACCCGACATGGTCTCATTCGTGTACCCTACGCCTGTGATGTTGACTTCCGCCCCTGGCAGCGGGTCCAGTTCCCCATCTATATAGGACAGGACGTAGCCGGAGACAGCCCCTCCGATGGGGATCGGTTCGAGCTCGATATTGAGGTTCCGGTCCTCGAAGAAATCAAGCTCATATGACCGGGGCAGGTATCCTGGTTTCGAGTATCCGATCTTGAACTTTGGCCCGATGTACGTCATCATGGAATAGTTCCCGTCCGCATCTGTGGTGGCGGTGTCGCCAGGGTCCACCTTGACCTCCACTCCGCCCAGGGGTTTACCCTCGAGGTCCGTGACCCTGCCCGTAAGGTTCACCCTCTTCATGTTGGGGCCGTCCATCTCGAACGGACCGACCGAATATTCCTCGCCATCGGTGGTGCATCTTACATGATATTCGACGGGGGCGGGGACCAGGTCTATCCCCTTGATGGTTCTGCTGAACTCCACCCTCGCCCCCTGGTAGTCGGGATTAGGTGACGATATCGTAAGGTCAAAGGTTCTGCTCCCCGTATCCACGAGGATCGAGGACGGGGGCAGGTTCTTCTCGGAGCCATAGTCGACCGTGAAAAGGAACGGGGTGGTCACATACCCCTTCTTCGGGGTCGCGTTGACGTTCTTGAGGGACAGGTTGACCCACGGGGAGTTCGAGAAGGGTGTTATCAGCTCCTTGATCCCTGTGACGTTGGCGAAGTAGCGGTACCGATGATTGCCTACCGGGAGCTTCGTCTGCAGTGTGTAGACCTTCCCGTCGTGGGGGATGTCGTCCTCCGGGTCCTCCTCCTCGAGGTCCCGCATGAGGCCATCGAGCTCGATCCTTACCCAGTTGGGCATGATGCTGGCGCTGAACTCCGTCTTGAACGTGAAAAGGGTGCTGGTATTGCCGCGGATGGGTTTGACCTGTTGGGGGGAAAGCACAGGCTTCTGGTACTGGTCCGACCAGACAGAGAACGTATGCTCGACATAGTTGTCGCCCATGTACATGTCATCCTGATAATATGCGGTGACGTTGCAGATGAAACGACCGGTGAAGATACCGGTCCAGTTCGGGAACTCGAAATATTCGTGGGAACCGGATGCGATCCCCGTGAACTGCTTGGGGAAGAAATTGTAGGGGACCTTCTCTCCGGTCTCTAGATTGAATATCACGAGGGACAGGTTGCCCTTCGATGTTCCCATGTCCGCACCATCGTTGTAGAGGGTAACATTGACGCGGAGCCCGTCCTCTTTCTTGTATCTGCCTGCGTTCTCCGGGATGTTCACTACCGGCCTGAGGTCCGGTGAATCCCTGGTCGGAGCGCCCTCGGGATCAGGGGCCGGGACCACGACGACGACCATGGCCATAAGGACGCAGACCAGCAAAAAGGAGCGGAGCCTGTACATGTTTTCGGATTTGGATGGTCCTTATTTAACCTTTGCCTCTTGTGTGCTGGGTGCGGGGCGGAAAGCTTTCAGGAACCTTCCGAATATAGCTTCAACAGCTCGATGATCGTTCTTACGGAAGCCTCCATGGATTCAAGGGGGACATATTCCCTCCTCGAGTGGAAGTTCATGCCTCCCGCAAAGAGGTTCGGGGTCAGGAGACCTTTGTAGGAGAGCATGGCACCGTCGGTCCCCCCGCGGATTATCGCCTTCTTCGGGGAGATCCCTGCGCGCTTAACGGCCTCAACGGCGAACTCAACTACCCTCGGGTCCTCGTCCAGCTTGAACTTCATGTTCCGGTATGATTCCTTGATATCGAGGTCAATGACGGCCCTGGGATACCTTGCCCTCTGGAGCTCGGCGATGTTCTCGAGGATGTTGACCTTCTCACCCATGCCCTCCATGGTGAAATCCCTTATCAGGAGCTTCACGGTGGTCTGCTCCACGCCCCCCTCGATATGGTGCGCATGAAGGTATCCCACCCGCCCTTCTGTGGTCTCGGGGGCGATGGTCGGAGGCACCATGCCGATGATCTCCGCCCCGATCCTGACGGCGTTCACCATCTTGTCCTTGGCGTAGCCAGGGTGGACGTTTATCCCCTTGATGGTGAAGGTCGCGCTCATGGCATTGAAGGTCTCGTCCTCCACCTCACCGATCTCTCCCCCGTCGATGGTGTACGCCAGGTCGGCCCCGAACTTCTGGACGTCGAAGAACTTGGTCCCGTTGCCGACCTCTTCGTCCGGTGTGAATCCGATCCTGACCTTTCCGTGGGGTATGGAGGGGTCCTCGGTGAGGACCCTGACGGCCGCCATTATCTCGGCAACCCCGGCTTTGTCATCGGCACCGAGGAGGGTCGAGCCATCGGAGGTTATGATGGTGTTCCCGATGTTCTCCAGAAGGTGGGGGTTCTCCCCGGTCTCGATGACGACCCCCTCCTCCCCCGGAAGGGCTATGTCCGATCCGTCGTAATTCTCATGAAGGATGGGATTGACGTTCTCCCCTGAGACCTCGGGAGAGGTGTCCACATGGGCTATGAGCCCGATGGTCGGGACCTTGGCCGCCCTTTCCTCAGGAATGTTTCCGGGAAGGGTCGCCATGACGTATCCGTGCTCGTCCATGGCGGCATCTTCGAGCCCGAGCTCCTTCAGCTCACTCACAAGCATATTGAGGAGGTCCTTCTGCCTCCCCGTTGACGGGTAGCTGTCCTCCACGCCCTCCTGGGAGGTGGTCCAAACCTTCACGTACCTGATGAAACGATCGAGAACATCCGACATCTTCCTGCCTCCTGTTGGGAAACCTGAAGTACGGTATCGAACAAATACCTTTGTCCTGATAATTTCGCCCACCTCACCAAACATAAATTAAGCCGACTCGAGGTTGGAACGGCGATGAACGATATCAAGGACCCTCTCTGCCCGGCATGTCAGTCCAACCTGGGCATGTCGGCAAGGCTCAGGGATATGACGGGGTACCAGCTCGTTTTCTGCGGGCGGTGCGGTTTCACCGTGGGTGCTGTGAACTATTTCTAGGTGCCGCAGATGGAGACTCTGACCATCCTCTCACGATACCCGTTCCTCGACGACTCCCGGGAATGGGTGAAGGACCAGGAGCTCACCATAGACAGGATGCTCTCACCAGAGAGCGAGGCGATCCAGAACAGGGCCCTGGAGCGGGTCAATGATTCCATCGAGGGAAAGGAGATCAGCTACACCGTCAGGGGGCGTCTGGACGAGGAAGTGGAGCTTCTCTCCTACCCCGTGGCAAGGTTCATGGTCGCAGCTGTCGGCGACCCGAACCTCATCAAGTGGTTCTCCCACCACGAGGGGGAGAGGGCCCGGCACCTTCTTGATAAGGAGGAAAACTCGAAGGTCCTCCAGATCGGGGAAGAGCTGGGGCTTCCCGCCCTGGAGCACCCGCCCGGCTACAAGGCCGCGGAAGGTCCGAGAACGGCCATCAGAAAGGGGATCAGACCGGTCCAGTATGCCATGGAGGGGGAGAACAGGGATTACTGGGTAAGGTTCACGGGCTACCTGCCCCCGAAAAGGAACATATCCGGTCCAGAATGGGACCTGATAAACCAGACGCTGATCGACGGTTACGTCAAGCTCAACCGGAGGTCCTATATCCGGATCCTTCAGGAACTTGTGAAGTCGAAGGTGGAAGAGGGATTGTACAGGAAGATGGAGCTTCCAAGGAACCCGAGGCTGGTCGAGATGGTCAAGGGCCTCAAGACCAAGGTCGACGGGAGGAAGAGGAGGTACTCCCCCACCGAGCTCGGAAGGATGACCATAACAAGGCTGCCCCCGTGCATGAGGCAGATCCTCGGGATGTCCCAGGCGGGGGAGAACCTCCCCCATCATGCAAGGTTCGCCCTTGTTACCTTCCTGAACGCGATCGGGATGTCATCGGAGGAGATCTTCAAGGTGTTCGCCGGAGCCCCGGACTTCAAGGAGGACATCGTCAGGTACCAGGTGGCCCATATAACCGGGACCACTTCCGCGACGAGCTATTCACCGCCGAACTGCGACACCATGAAAACGGGGGGTATCTGCTTCAACCCGGACAGCCTATGCGAGAAGGAATGGCTCACCAATCCCATCAAATACTACCGGACGAAAGGGAAGCGCAGGAAAGCGCCTCCAAAGAAGGAGGAAGACGGATCACATTGAGATGAACTTCCTCATCACGAAGGCATCGGTGCGGTCGTTGTAATATTCGGGTATGAGGCCCGTGATGCGGTATCCGAGCTTCGTGTAGAACTTTATTCCCTCCTCGTTGTTGGTTCCGACCTCGAGCATCACCGAGGACATCTTCCGATGGGACGCGTAGGCCTCGGCAGATCCCATCAGAAGGGAGCCCACCCCTTTCCTCGAAGAGGGGGCCCTCACCGCCAGCATGAGGATGCGAAGGGTCGATCCGTTCAGAGGGACGCCTACCAGGAAACCCAGGAGGGAGCCACTCTCCTTGGCCGTCAGGAAGCAGCCCGACTGGTTCTCATAAAGATGCTGGAAGAGCTCAAGTGTATAGTCCTCCCGGAGGCGGGAGCTCGCAAGCTTTCTGATGGCTTCGAGGTCATGGGCATCCACCCTGGCGATCTGCAACTCTGCTGTCAACACCTGCCGATTGTGGTATGGGGCAAAATAGTTTACTTCGATCAAGAGAAAGAGAAGGTCACGGACGTGACGCCCGCATCCTGCACCTTGCCGTGGAGCTCCTTATTGAAAGAAAGGGTGGCGATCGAGGAGAGAAATCCGCAGGTGAGCATGTGGTGCTTCGCATTCTTGTACTTCAGCTCGACGGTCCTCTTGGCCTTAACGATGGCAGTACCTTTTTTAGCATCAAGGGAGACGACCTCGATGTCCCCCCATCCCAGGGAGCTTGTCAGGAAGGTTCCGAGCTCCATGAGCTTCTTCGGGCCGAGGTTGGCGATCTCCTCGTCGAACTCCTTCAGGAGGTTGCCGAACTCCTCCATGCCGCATGCCCTTCCGAGGTCGTAGGCCTTCTTCTCCGGGCCTTTGGAAATGGACCGAAGGATGGAGCTCCCGACAACGACGAAACCGTCGGCCCCCATGATGTTCAGCCTGCCGCTCTTAGGTCCGATCGCTGCGATCTTGTAGAGGGTCTTCGGTTTTGAAAGGATGTTGCGGGCAAGCTTGTAGAATTCGCTTTCCATATCCAGCACCATTGAGACCACCTCAATTCCTTGCAACGACGTCGATCATCGAATCGAAGAGGTCCCACGTGGAGAATTCCGGATGGACCGAGCAGGATATCGATCTGCCCTCTCCGAACTCGCGGTATACCACGGCTCCCTTATGGTGGAGCTGGGGGCTCTCGTCGACATACTTGGCCACCACCACCTCCTTCGGGGGATCGTCCTCGTTCCTGATCGAAGGGTGGAATATGTCCATCCTCTTGTCGTAGGAGATGGCGGGGCCCCTGAAATACAGGGTGGAGAACGTGTCTTCCGAATAATCTCCGAGGACGTTCCTCACTATCCTGTTCGCACCGGGCGAGTCGTTGTATTCCATCGGTTCAAGGTCCACGACCCCGGTCTTTGGACCGTACTTTGCGTGGAAATCGAAGACCTGCAGCGGCTTGTGGCCCATGAAGTACGGCTTGATCGGCAGGGGTATGCTGGCAGTATATCCCATGCATGCCACTGAGGCGCATACCGACACCACTCCACCCCCGCTTTTTATATAGTCCAGGAGATGCGGCTTGTAATCGACGGTGATCCTCTTTAGGAACCTGAGGAAGGGGATGAATCCCCCCTTCCCGTGCCTCTTGAGAGGAAAAGCACCGGGTAAAAAAACGACATCGTAATCCTCCAGACGGTCCAGGACCATATCGGAAGGGCCTATCTTCTCGTACTTCACACCTGTCTTGAGGAAGGCCTTTTCCTCGTAACGCTCTCCGCTTGCATCATCGTGGTAAAGAGCTATACGGGGGTACATCGACTGTCTCCATCGGGGGTAAGGACCTGCCATGGAAGGCAGGAAGTATATATAAAACTTGTAGCAAACAGATGAGCTCTCGATATATTGGTTTCGGTTGAAAACGCAAATTCGGGAAACGCCTTCTCACTTTTTCCCGTTCCGATACAAGGCAAGTGCCACCTTCATTCCGGGGCTGATCCCGAGGAACACGATGTTCCTGGCCGGTTCCCACATTCCCTTCTTCATGGCCCATCTCAACCCGAAGCCGAGACCGGACGAATAGAGCGTCCCGTAATTCCTGGGGAGGCTCACGACCTTTTCCGAAGGGATACCGGAACTCTTTGAAAGCTCCCGCGGAAGCCCGATGGGATACTGGGAGGGGATCAATAGGTCCACATCACCGGGTCCCATGTCCATACTTTCCAGGAACTCCTTGAGGGATGCGGATGCCTTCTTCATCACCAGCTCATTGAACCCGGGAGATTCCTCGATGGTGAGGATGTTGCGCATCCTCCTCACCCCGATGAAGTTCTTCCTCGGGTCCTTCTGGAAGTTCACCCTTGCGCTCTGCTCCTTCCTCAATTCAGGGAACTCGAAGTGCCTGAACCCGACGAAACCGGACCCGTCCTTGGAACGGGTCAGGACCACCGCGGCCGCGGAGTTCTTGAACTTGAAGCCCACGGTGTGCTTGGGGCTGGGATTCACGTCCGAGGTGATCACTATGCCGTGCTCGATCTCACCGCTTGATATGAACCCGTCCACGATCTCCATACCCGTTATCAGACCGCAACCCCCGTCCATGATATCGAAGGAGAAGGTGGAGACCTTTCCGTCCGACATGGGATTGGCGTCGATGTCGCGCTGTATGAAGGAGGCAAGCGCCGGTTCGCCGATGTTCTCGTCCTTGTACACGCTGCAGTTGATGAGAAGACCTACTTCCCTGGGTTCTATCCCGGCCCTTTTCAAGGACTTCCTCCCGGCCCTGACCGAAAGCGTTATTGCGCCCCTTTTGGCCAGGGGGGCGCCCCCCGGTATCTCGGTACCGACGGAGTCGATCCTAGCCGACATAGGATTCCACCTCCAGGTCCATCGTGAACATCATTATGGCCATGATCAGTCCCGATGCGTGGGAGACCATGATCATACGGTCCCCCTTCTTTATGACACCGTCCGCGATGTTCTTGTAAAGTGCCAGGAAATGCGTGGTCGACGCCGTGTTCCCGTAGTTCTTGAGATTGATGATCGTGTTCTTGGGGGATGCTCCAAAGATCTTCCCCATCTGCCGAACACCCGACATAATTGACCTCTCGGAGGTCTGATGCGGGATCAGATGGTCGAAATCGCCGAGTCCGGCATCCGCCTCGTTCAGGGCTATCTCCAGTATCGGCGGAGAGACCTCCTTGGCAGCCCTGTGGATCTTTCTGGCCTCTGCGACCATGAAGGCGCCGGGGGCTCTCCTGCAGGGTTTTCCGATGCAAAGGTCGCTGTATTTTGAAAAGGTCGTGTACCCCGACAATGTCAGACCCTGGCTGCCGTCCTCCACCCTTTCCATGATGACAGCGGCCCCAGCGTCCCCCACGGTGAGGGAGGCCATCTGCTTGCTCGCGATCGTCCTCACGAACCTGACCGCGCTGTCGCTGATGGGTGTTATGTGCTCCCCGCTGACGACCATTCCCTTCTTTATGATCCCCCTCTTGATGAAATTGTTCATGATATAGACGCCAGTGAACATTCCCGCACAGGCGTTTGAGATGTCCAGCGTTCTTGCGTTATGCGCCCCTATCGCTTCCTTGACATGCATGCAGATCAGCGGCTCTATTACCATGGAGCCCTCGATGCTCTTTGATATGGAGCAGTTGATTATCAACTCCAGGTCTTCCGCCTTGTACTTCGAATGGGAGAGGCACTCCTTGGCGGCGCCCGCCGCCAGGGTCAGCGTGTCCTCGCCCGGGGCGCATTTTCTCCTTTCGGATATACCGGTGATGTTCTCCAGATCGAGCCTGACCCTGTGCTTAAGAGAGTTCATAAGCTCCTTGGTCGTGAGGTTCGTCTCGGGAAGTTCAACGCCCAGGCTCTCGAACCTCGATCTGTATGAGGGAGGGCCGTTCTTCCTGTCCTTGCCACGGGGTCCTGTCAAGACAACACCTCGTTCCTGTTCGGTCCTGCCGATTCGCGCGGGATATGAATCCAGCAGCACGGACTACCTGCCATGTAAGGCTCACTATTTATATAAAAGGCTTCCCGACAATGGATTGAAATTCCGAGAAAGGTCCCTGAAAAGTCCAAAGTTCCGATAGCTTATAATAAGAAACAGCCATCAAAGATGGATGCGTCCCATTTTCTCCTCAAGGATGGATGGAATAGAACTTTCCGGCCTCCGGAAGATGTTCGAGCTCGTAACCTCGGAGAGCGTGAACCTCGGGCTCGGTGAGCCCGATTTTCAGCCACCGAAGGAGGCCGTCGAGGCAGTTGAGGAGGCCATGAGGCTCGGATTCAACAAATACGGACCGACGAACGGTATCCCCGCCCTCAGGGAAGAGATCTCCAACAGGCTGAAGGTCTACTGGAAGGACGTTGCCCCCGAGAACGTGGTGGTCACGAGTTCGGGGTCCGAAGCGTTGTTCTCCGGATTCCTTACCTTCATGGACCATGGCCAGAAGGCCCTTGTGCCAGATCCCGGTTTCGTACTTTACAGGCCGAACTCCAAGCTGACCGGAAGCGGGCATATAGACTACCAGCTTTCCATAGAGAACGAGTTCAGGCCCGATCCGGACGTGATAGAGAAGCTTGTGGACGAAACGTGCAAGGTCCTGGTCATGAACTCGCCGTCTAACCCTACGGGAGGAATGGTGACCAGGCAGGACCGGGACGATATCGTGGACGTGGCAAGGGAGCACGACCTCGTGATAATATCCGACGAGGTATACGACACCATGGTCTTCACGGGCAACACCCATTATTCGTTCCTGGGTGTCTACGAGAAAACGATGATGGTGAACTCGTTCTCGAAGATATTCGCCATGACGGGGTGGAGGATGGGATACCTGGCGGCCCCCTCGGAAATGGTAATGAAGATAGGGCTTGCCCATTACCACATGGTCGCCTGCCCCCCAACGCCGATACAGTATGGGGCCCTTGAAGCGCTCAGGAAGAGCGGGAACTATGTTTCGGATATGGTGAGCGAGTTCGAGAGGAGGAGGGACCTGATCACCAAACGGATCAACGAGATCAACGGTTTCAGGGCGATCCCGCCCCCCGGGACCTTTTATTCGTTCCCCTCCTACGAGCTCCACAACCACAAGGGCAGGATCAGCTCCAACGATCTGGCAATGGAGCTGGCGAGGAACGGCCTGATATGCTCTCCGGGCACGACCTTCGGGGAGAAGGGGGAATACCACCTCCGCTTCTCCTTCGTGAACTCCCAGGAGAACATCGACAAGGGAATGGACATCCTTGCCGACGTGGTCAGGAAGTTCGGCAAGTGACCGGGATCATTCCTCGATCTGTACAACGAAGCGGGACCTTCTTCTGATGATGAAGAAAGCCGACAGCCCGGCTGCAAGAATGAATACGGAAAATCCCAACCCGATGAAGAAGTAGCCGGGGATGTATCTGCTGTCCTTCTCCTCCTCCGGAGGCATGGGGGGATGGCTGTAAGAATATTGCTGGGAATCAGGGTATCCATCCGCATCCATATTGCTCCAACCGGCGCTGTTACGACCTGGATCGTTCGGGTACGGGTCCGAGTTGCTGCCATAGCCTCCCGAATCGAATTGTGGAGCTCCTCCAAAAGTGCCGTAGGGGTGGGAATCATAGTAGTCGGGTTCGCTGCTGTGGTCGTATTCCTTGCCCTCCGGTATCGATTCATTGTCAGGAGCTTCCTCCCCTTCCTCCTCCTGCAAGACCAGGATGAAGGAGGTGTACGGGGTCACGAAGGAGTAGTTCATTCCCAGGGAGGCCACCTGATCCACCAACTCCTCCGTCTCTCCCTCGACAAGTATGCGGTCGAGAAGGTGAGAGACCATCCTGTGCGCCCAAAGCCTGCCGATGAACTCCTTGCCCCCCGCGGCCTGGACCGGGAAAGTATCATCGAAATGGACCTCTCCGTTTGCATCCTCCCCGGCGATGTTAGCGGTAATCTCCGCCATGTTCAGATCGTACCGGCCCAGTATCACCGCCTCGGAGCCCTCGAACAATATGCTCAGGTCATCCTGGAACACATCGGATGTCCCCTCCGAGTATCTGAAGACCAGGTCCCGGAGAAGAGGATGGGAGATGGAGCTGTAATGGCCTTGGAGCAATCTGTCCGCGTCGGCTGTGTCGACGATGTACCTGTACTCCCCCTCGTTCTCGATCGCAATGGCCTTCAGCAGGTCCGCATCATGGTCATCTCCGTATCCCAGGGTGTGGATCACCGCTCCGACATCGTTGTTGCTCCTGATATTGTAGCGGATGTCCAACGGGTTCCCTACCCCGGCGGTCGGCCTCCCGTCCGTCAGGAAGACGACGATCGGCACCCGATAGCTCTTCTCGTCGAACAGATCAAGTGCATCAAGGACCGCCTCGTTCAGGTCGGTGGACCCATCTGCAGAAAGCGCTGATATGAACCGGGAGGCCTTGTCCTTCTCGACCGCCGTGGCATCCACCATCCTTGTGGAATAGACCTCGGTGCGTTCATTGAAATGTACGATGTTGAACCCGTCCCCCTCCTCGATCTGGGCGACCATGTTCGAGAACGAGCTCTTGACGGTCTCTATCTTGTAGCCGCTCATGGACCCCGAGCGGTCTATCACGAAGATTATGTCCTTGGCGATGTACTCTCCTATCTGCTCGATCTGCGGGCAGAAGACATGCATGAAATATCCCGTCCTCTCGTCCGAATGGAAGTCCATTATCCCGTTCTCAGGCAGGGGTTTCTGCGAATACTTGAGATAGAACATGTCGCCCGGTCTTGTGTCACCCGCCGCGTAATAAAAATAGACGGACCGGGCGCTCCTGTAGGACTCCCTTGCACTGATGGTCGATCCGGAAACGTTCACCTCCTGGAGATCCTCCATGGTCTCGATGCTTGTGTTCAGCGCGACCTTCCGGAAGTCATCGTAATTACCCACGATGTTGAATGGTATGCAGAGGTCGTACTGTCCGAGATATTTCGTGATCACTTCGCCGTACTTGAGCTCCAACCGGATAATGGACCCGGGATCGAGCCCGAGCGATATGGAGAAAGATCCCTCTGCCGAGAGGAATTCGACCAGGGATGCGGTCTTGTTGGTCTGGACCGCGGCATCATACTCTTCCTTCGCCTTTTCCTTCCTCTCGACCCTGGAAACATAGGTCCGGTCCTCCTTCTCGATCGTCATCTCCGTCAGCATTGCCTCATTGGGAATGTTGAGATGGAGCTCCTCTTCGACGGTCTCGTTGTGCGGGTTGTAGATGGTCATCATTATCGAACAGACGTGATAGTTGTTCCGCACGTTCGAATTGAACTCGACCGACCAGAATACGAGCCCTTCCTCATCCTGACCCTCGCCGCGGAAGCTGAACATCGATATGAACAGCAGTGCGGCTATGAATACGCATAGCTCTCCTCTTCTCATCTAATCACCTCACCTGGTAAAAATATTGAATTGGAATATTAATAAGAACTCAGTTCTTGTGTTTCCAACGTATTAATATCCATGGGGGCTGACTTGGACACATAGGTCCCGCCCTAGGATTATATATCAAGCTATCCTTATTCTGCCATCCCATTTCTCTGGAGGGATGGACCTGAAAGGAAAGAGGTTCCTTGTTCTGTTCACCGCACTGCTGATGGTCGTACCCATACTCTCCTTCGCCCCCCGGGAGGCAGAGGGCGGAAGACCGATATTTCAGGCGTCGAAGGAGATCCTGACGGGACTGGACAGACTGAACGTGCAGAAGTCCGTCGATATGCAGATAGGCCCGACGGGCAGGGTATTCGTGCTTTACCAGACGATGAGGGCCTACTCATGGGACGTCTATCTGGTATACTCGGACGACGATGGCAAGACCTGGTCTGACGCTGTAAGGATCGACGACGTCCTCGAGGACGGTAACGCAACAAATGATGATACCAACCAGATGAATCCCCGGATGGCAATAGGTCCGGACGGGACCGTATACGTGGTTTGGGAGGACTGGAGGAACTGGTTGGATGATGTCTTCTCCAGACCCGTTGACATAAGGTTCGCCAAGTCCAGCGACGGCTCGTCGTTCGGAGCTTCAACTGTCATCACACCGAAGAAGTCCATTAACACATGGGATGCATTTACCCCGGACATTGCCATCAATTCCGATGGCAGGCTGTTCTGCGTCTGGGCCGACGAGATGGAGGCGGGGGCCTACAAGAACATATGGACCTCGTATTCGACCAACGACGGAGGTGCCTGGAGCACACCGATAATGATCAACAACGACGGCAAGGACTACAGAAACCACCTTTTCCCTAGGTGTGCGATGTTCGGGGACAACGTCTACGTCACCTGGCACGATAAGAGGAACGACACCATGGGGACCAAACCGTTCCTCGCCATCAGCAGGGACGGGGGGGCCACCTTCCAGGAAGAGTTCCCTATCACGACGGACTCGGCGCTCGGAGCGCACAGGGAGTTCGCATCTCCGATCGTCGACGAGGCAGGGAACCTCTACATCGTATGGATGGACGACCGGACGGAGAGGGACGAGGTCTTCTTCACCAGGAGCGAGGATGGAGGGAACAGCTTCACCCAGGACAACAGGATAGTTTCGCTGCCAGACGATGCCGGAGACCTTAATCCGTTCATCACATCCATCGGAACCGGAAAGATCGGGCTGGCATGGGAAAGAGAGGTGGTCTATTCGAAGGGGACCGAGCGTGACGTTTACTATATCAATTCGTCCGACGGCGGAAGGAGCTGGTCCCAGGTCCTACGGGTCGACGACACAGACCGGTTCTCCGAGGACAGGACCAGCCAGAAGGACATCGTGGTCGCATACAATTCCGACGGGAGGGCGCTTTGCGTCTATGCGAGCAACTGGAACGAGGATGGGGTCGTCGGCTCGTACGACTACAACCTCTTCTTCACGAGGCACAGCAGGTCCCTCAACGAGGTCAACCACCTTCCGGAGCTCCTTGTCCCTGACTTCCTCGGCCAGTCCACCTTCGACCATGTCGTCGGGAACATCGATACGCTCTACAACTTCACAATGACATACCGCGACGAGGATAACGACGAGCCTGCCGCCGGTTACCCAAGGCTCATGATCTACAGGGATCCCGCGGGAACGGATCAAGTGATGGAGAACTGGCTGGTGATGTCCAAGGTCAAGGGAGAGAAGGACTTCTATTACATGGACGGCGTCGACTATTACGTCAGATCGAACGTAAGCGAGGAGGGGCAGTTCTACTGGAAGATGGAGATCAACGACGGGGTCGATCCCGCCATCATTTCGACGAACATCATCTCCGGACCCCTTATAGACATGACGCCTCCCACCCTCGAGATGACGGCTCCCGAGGAAGCGGTATGGTACGGGACAGGGAGGATCGAGTGCAGGGTCACTGTAAGGGATACCGGCGGCGCAGGTGTCGACAACCGCAGCATCAAGTTCATGAAGAGCATCCACGGTGTGGATTATTTCGAGACCCCTGTGACTGTCAGCGGCTTCACAAGGATCGACAACGACACCTACGAGGCATGGGCGAACATCTCCCTGGCCTCGGGAACGGAGAACTTCGTTAAATTCGTGGCAAAGGACAGGGTAGGGAACGGTTTCGCAGAATCCAACCACAAGAACATCTGGCTGGACCCGGATGCGCCGTTCGCGGTCAATCCCCTTCCAAAAGGCAACTACGTCAACATCTACGGACAGGTTAACTGCTCCATAATCTGGAGAGATGCGAATCCGGGCAGCACCCTGGTCAATTTCACCGGTGTCGACCCCACATCCTTCAAGTACGCCTTCAGGACGACAAGCGACGATTTCTCCGACTGGCTCGAGCCCGACGGGTACATGCCCATAGGCAACGAATCCTACCTCGTTTGGGTAAATGAAACATTTGCCGACGAGGGGGTCTACAATTTCATCAAATGGAGGGCTGCGGACGTGGTGGGGAACGTGATGGAAACCCAGGGTTTCAGGATAACCGTGGACATCCCGGAGAATTACAGGCCGGTCTTCGTCGGCGACGCCTTCCCCGGGATCATTTCCTCACCGACCCCGCACATCTGGTGGGACGATGCCTTCGATGAGGAAGGGGACCCCCTCTACTACAGGGTGATGCTGCTCAAGCATCCCACAGAGCTTCAGCTCACTGGCTGGTACAACCTCGGGAGGAGGACCTATTTCGACATCCCCGACGATGAGGCCCTCGATCCCAACTACTACATCCTTCGTATCAACGTGACCGATAAATTGGGAGGATGGGACGTTATGGACCACGTTTTCAGGGTCATAGATACTGGGACACCGCCCCCCGGTGAAGTGCCTATGTTCCCGATGTTCAGGACATCCAACCCCAACTCGACCTTCAACTGGTCGGGTTCGGCTGACCACGGCACCGGGGTCAGCTACCACATCAGGATCGGGAGCACGGAGTATGGGGGGGACATACTCGAATGGCAGGACGTCGGGGACGCCCTTGAATACGACCTCTCGGGCCTCGGCCTCGGACTGGGCATCTATTCGGTCCAGATCATGACCTTCAAGGGCGGTAACTATTCCAGGGTGACCCAGGGACAGATCAAGATCAACGACTACTCGCTATCAACGACACACCCGGAGACCCATGAAGCTTTCAAGGGGGAAAGGGGGATCAGGATCACCCGGCCGATCAAATGCTACATAGTCAACCACGCCATCTTCGACGACAACGTCACCATACAGCTCCGGGGAGAGCTGGTGGACGAGAATTGGGCATACCTCTCCGTCTCGGAGAGCTCGAGGTACATCATGCTGGTGAACTCCTCGGCGGGACGCGCGGAGGATCTTCCCTTCGAATTCGCAATAACCGTGGCGGCTCCCGAGGATGCAAGGAGGGGCGACTACAATATTTCCTACACGCTGACCTCCGAGGATGGCGGCACCGTCTTTGCATCCGGAACGATACTGGTGACCCTGAAGAACGCACCCGACGAAGGCGGGAGCGACAATTTTGCCGACGATCTTTCCGGGGTCATAACGGATATCCTGCCCTTCCTCAAGGGACTGCCGGCGGGTCTCGTGATAATGATATTCTTACTGATCTGCTTCCTTGTAGTGGGAGGGATCATCTTCCTCGGAATATTCATCGCAAAGAAGAGGGAGGAGAAGAAGAAAAAGGACCCGCTTGCGGAGCAGAGAAGGGTATACAAAGAAATATACGGCCGGGAGCCCACGGAGGACGAGCTTCAGATGATGAAGGCCCAGACGGAGCAGGGGCCGTCGGTGGACGATTTCATCATGGAGGGTGTTCCGAAACCCGAGGAGGCGGCCCAGGAGGCGCAGGCCCCCGTTGAGGGACAGGAAGGTGTGGAGGAAGAGGAAGGCGCCGAACCACCAGTGATCGAAGGGGAGCTGGATGAACTTCCCGTGGTTCCCGCCAAAAAGCCAGTTGCGAGCTCGGGAGACAAGGATACCGACGACCTTCTGGACAGGCTGTTCGATTGATATAAAAATACAACTACAGGTCCAATTCGGGCGGGGGCTGTTTCTTGCGGCCGAGGATATGCCCAGAATCCTTCTCCCGGATCATTATCCTCCTCGAACCGTCCTCCTCATGAACGATCTCTAGGTTCATCTTGGCCCATATTCCGACAATGATCAGGCCGATCACTATAGCGGCGACGAAGAAGGGCCAAAGTGGGAAGGATTCATCCTCCACCGGTGCTATGTCATCATCATCGTCAACATCATCATCGTCACCGTTCACTATGACACCCTCCACCCTCACCACAAGGGTGGTCGTGGAGCTTCCGACATCGTTCGATATGGAGTTGGAGAATGTCAGGGTCAGGGTGTAGGAGTTGCTGTCCCCGGACCTTGCCCCTCCGGCAATTGTAACGGTCAGCATGAAGGCATACTCGGTCTGGGCCTCGACATTCGTCCACCTCGACTGCGACAGCGTCGGGTTCCATTCGTCCCCCGTAACTATCATGGAGGCGGTAAGCCCGCCGAAGGAATCCCCGATCCCAACACTGTTGACAACGAAATATCCCTGGATCTCCAGGCTCGTTGTCTGATTGCCTAGGAGGGTTATCGGGTTGTCGTCCGGGATGGTTATCGTGGCCTGGACCGTGGCGGGTGCTCCGAGTACCTGGGAGATGTTGAAAACAATGACAAGGAGGATTGCGGAAGAGACCAATGCGGACATCAAGGGACCTTTCATCGTCCAACCCCGACGGACCATATCCAAGCTACCTGCAATTATATTTTTTGGAGGGGCGGACCAAAGCCGGAAGGTGCTTACTCCACCGTCACCGACTTTGCCAGGTTCCTTGGTTTGTCTATGGAGCAGCCCCTCAGGTCCGCAGCATAGTATGCCAGGAGCTGCAGGAGGACCGAGACCGGTATCGGGGAGAACAGCGGGTCCACCTTCGGATAGTGCAGAACGAGGTCGGTGTACCTCGCCACCTCGGTGTCCCCCTCGGGGGCGATCGCCAGCACGGGGCTCCCCCGCGCCGAACACTCCCCGATGTTCCCGAGGATCTTGTCGAAGGTGTGGTCCTCGGCGGATATGGCTATGACCGGGGTCTCCGGGGTCAGAAGCGCCAGGGGGCCGTGTTTCAGCTCCCCCGCCGGGTATCCCTCGCAGTGTATGTAGGAGATCTCCTTCATCTTCAGGGCGCCTTCCAGGGCTGTCGGGTAGTTGATGTACCTGCCGAGATAGAAGGCGTTATCGAACTTCGAGAACCACTCCGCCATCTTCTGGATCTCTGAAGTATCGTTCAGAATGCCCTCCACCGCCCTGATCGTGTGCCTCAGGTCCTCCCTGACGGAGTTGAACTCCTCGCGCTTGATGTATCCCATGTGGTAGCCGAGATAGGAGGAGAAGAGATACATCATCATCAGCTGGGAGGTGAACGTTTTCGAGGCCGCGACCCCGATCTCAGGACCGGACCTCAGATAAAGCGTGATATCGGTCTCCCTCGTTATTGTGGAACCTACAACGTTGGTTATCGCCACCGTCTTCAATCCCCTGGACCTGGCCTCCCTGGCGGCCATGATGGTGTCAAGGGTCTCCCCGGACTGTGTTATGAATATCATCAGAGATTCATCGCTGGTGGCATCGGCGAACCTGTATTCGGAGGCCATGGAAACAATGGTCGGGAGGCCCGTGAACTTCTCGAAGAGGTACTTGCCGACGAGGCCGGCATGGTAGGACGTGCCGCAGGCAACTATCCTAATCATTCTGGTGGTCACCAGGTCCCTTGGTATGTTATCCTCGTCGGACCTCCATCCCGTCTGGGACTGGTGAAGGGACCTCGGCTGCTCGAATATCTCCTTGATCATGTAGTGCTTGAAGCCTCCCTTCTCCGCATCCTCGAGGGACCAGTCCACCTCCGTCCACTTGTGGACAGCCATCTCGCCCGAGAGCTTTTCGATGTGGATATCCGTCCTCGTGATCCTTGCTATCTCCCCGTCGTCCATGAAGATGAACCTGTTGGTGTACTTGAGGAGCGCTGTCACATCCGAGGCCACGAAGCCCTCGTTCACACCTGCTCCAACCACCATGGGGCTCTTTTCCCTCGCACAGACGATCATATCGGGGTGGTCCTTGTGGAGGACGACTATCGCATAGGAGCCCTCGAGCCTCTTTGCGACCTCCCTGACCGCTTCGAAGAGGTCCCCTCCGTTCGAACCGTATTCCTCGGCAATGAGATGCGGGATCACCTCGGAATCGGTCTCGGAGCGGAACTTGTGTCCTTTTTCCATGAGCTCCTTTTTTAGAGCCAGGTGGTTATCTATGATCCCGTTGTGGATAACTGCAACCGTGTTCTTGTCGTCCGTATGCGGGTGGGCATTGACCTCGTTGGGAACACCGTGGGTCGCCCATCTCGTGTGGGAGATGCCCGACCTCGATCCGGTGGGCTTCAGCTTGTTCTCAAGCTCGGATATGTATCCGGGGCTCTTGAGAACGAGGAGAGGGGACTTCTTGGACCTGGGATCGATCACAGCGACCCCTGAAGAGTCGTAGCCCCTGTATTCAAGACGTTTCAGGGCCTCGACAAGGACCTCCGTTGCTTCCCGGTTCCCAACATATCCCACTATTCCGCACATCTTCCCACCTCACAGCACGTTGGTCCCGTCGGGCATGTTGTCCCTGAGGTTCCTCATCGGCCCCACCCTGCACCCGTTCCCCAGGATGACCCCCGGGGACAGGGAGACATGGTGGGAGATCTCGCAGTCCGCACCCACGACAGCGCCAAGGGTCTTGGTGGCCGTGTATCTCTCAAGTTTTATCGTGTACTCGCCTTTCTCCACGCCCAGGAAATCCCCAAGTGTCGATCCCTGCGCCACAACTGATTGGTAAAGCGAGGAATGTGAACCCATGGTGACATCGTCCATTATCAGCGAATCCTTGACAACGGAGAATGGTCCCACGGTGCAGTTGTCCCCTATGGACACGTTGGCTCCGATATAGGCAGAGGGACCGACCACGGTGTCCTTTCCTATGGAAATGGGTCCCACGAGTACGGAATTGGCCCTTATCCTGGACCCCTCCTCTATCCGCACAGGCCCCTTTATGACGACCCCTTCTTCTATTGTGCCCTTGAAGTCCTTGGGGGTCTTGGAGAGCGTGTATTCGTTCAAAGCCAGCAGGTCCCATGGATAGACCGCGTCGAACCATCTGTCCGCCTTCTTGACGGTTATCTTCCTCTTCTGGGCCTCCTCGGTGATACAGGAGGTGAGCGTGAGCCTCTCGCCCACGCCCCTGGATTCGAGCCTTTCGAATATCTCCTCATCCAGAAGGTAGGTCCCGGTGTTGATGAGCGTCGACAGGGAAGGGTCCTGGTATTCCCACAGAGCAAGGGCGAAGACTGAAGGCGTCCCGGAGGAGATCAGGTCCTCCGTCAGCTTCTGCCGCTCCCTGATGGTGACCAGCCTGTCCCCCTTCACCTCGACGACCCCGTACTTTGAGGAGTTGGATGTGGTCGCGACCAGGACCCCCCATTCGTTCTTGGGGGTCGTCAGCAGGGTCTTGAAGGCTTCGGCGTCCACAAGGGAGTCCCCGGGAACGACAAGGAACCTGTCGTTAATGAGGTCCCTGGACTGGAAAAGTGCGTGGGCTGTTCCCAGCTGGAACTTCTGGGTGACGTATTCGATGTTCAATCCGAGCTCTTTTCCGTCCCCGAACCTGTTCATCACCTTCTCCTTCTGGTAACCGACGACGAGGACAATGTCGCGGACATTGACCTCGGCCAGTGCCTCGAGGACGTATGAGAGGACCGGTCTGTTTCCCACGGGGAGCATTCCCTTGCCCATGTTCCCCGTTAACGGGCGCAGTCTTCTGCCTTCCCCCGCAGCCAGGACCACCGCTTTCATTTCGACACCTCCTGCCATCTACAAATTAATGATTATACAAAACTTTCTGAAATATTGCTGCTTTTGAGGAGAAGGGGAGGTCAGAGGGTCTCGTCGATGATCCTGGTGATCTCCTTTTCCAGTTCCTTATGGACATCATCCTGGAGGTCCGGGGGAACTGTCCTCAGACCCAGGTGGACGCTGGCCTTTGCTATCTTGATCGCTGCCAGTGTCTGCCTGAGCTTGGCCTTGTAGTACTCCTCGACGGCTTCCTTCAGCTCGGCCTTGAGCTCGGGATTCTCGTCAAGGGCCTTCTGGATCTTCTTCTTGATCTCGTCCTTTATCAT
>JBLIRH010000026.1:0-27595 GCA_049472215.1 Thermoplasmatota archaeon
GAGACCCATTTCGGCCCTCTTGGGTTTATCGGCATGTACAACAACCTTGCCGCCATCCACCTTCATGGAGACCCGGGGATGAAAGAAGTTCCTTTTCAACTCCCCTTTCGGACCCTTGACCGTCAGCCGGTTCTCTGAAAACTGAACGCTGACACCGGAGGGAATATCGATCTCCTTGTTGATCACATCTACCTTAGCCATGGTCCATCACCTCAATATACATAGGCAAGAAGCCTGCCTCCCGTGTGGAGCTCCTTTGCCTTGTCATTCGATATGACCCCCTTCGTGGTCGTGAGTATGAGGACGCCGAAGTTCTGTGCGGGGAGGTATCTCGCCTCGTAGCCTTCCATCTCGGCTCTCTTCACCCTGAACCTGGGTTTGATGACGCCACAGTCATTGATGCTACCGTTCAGGGTTACCCTGAACCATCCGGCCCTTCCGTCCTCGTTGTATTCGAACTGCCTTATGTAGCCGTTCTCCTGAATTACCTTTAGAACACGTCCGATCAGTTTGGAGGCAGGTCTTACCATGCACTCGCTCTTGCCTGACCTCTCCGCATTCTTCATGACGGACAAGGCGTCTGAAAGTGTATCGTTCTGCATCTTGTCACTCTCCTCATGAATACTTCTTGAAACCGATCTCCGGGGCGATCTCCCTGAAGCACTGCCTGCAGAGATGCATTCCATTGCGTCTGATCAGTCCCCTTTTGCGTCCGCACCTGTGGCAACCGACCTTCCTTCCGAAGGTCTTCTTCACTCGTTCTTCGGTCATTATTCAAGCACCTCCACTTCGAAGGTCTTGGCAATCCATTCCATTGCTTCGTCACGGGTGATCCTGTGGGAATGGGGTATATGCGATCTTGCCCTCTTTCTCAATCGTACTCTTTTTCCGGCCCTTTTCAGGACCACATTGATGTCCAACCCGAAGATCCCGATCTGCGGGTCGTACTTCATACCCTCGAAATCCGTATAATCTGAGATCCCGAAGGAGAAGTTCCCCTCTGAGTCGAAGGAATAGTTCATTATTCGATTCTCCTTGACCCAGAAGGCCTTTCGGAGGAACTCCGGGGCATCCTCATTCCTGAGCGTTACCTTGCATCCGATGGGCATGCCCTTACGAATGCCAAGATCCTTGTTGGTATGGGTGGAGATCGTCTGGGTCGGTTTCTTGCTGGTGATGAGTTCGATCACCTTTTCGGCCCTTGTGAGCTTCTCACCGGCCTCGCCAACCCCAATGTTCACGACGACCTTTTCGACCTTGATGTCCCTCATGGGATTGATCTTCTGCTCGGTATTCTCCCCCGTCATAGGACCGACACCTCCGCTGCTTCTATCTCGGACTTGTCGGAGCCCACCATGAACACATAGTCAACAATGGTGTTGAAACCCTCGTGGAACTCCACGATGTTCGACATGGGATTGCGGGTCTTTTCGATCTTCTTGATGCGGCAGATGGTCCCTATATGGGCTCCACCCGTGAGCATGGCAAGGGAATCCTCCTTGAGCTCCACCTTTGAAATGATCTTCTGATCAGGCAGGGATATCTTGAGGACATCCCCGGTCCTGTAAACATCCTTGTCGACCAGGATGTTCCTGCCGTCATGAAGGTTGAGCTGGGTTCTCCCGCCCTTCACTACGGTCTTGTTCATGATCCTTACAAGTTTCCATTTGGATTGGGTTGCCTCGATGCTTCTCAGAGCTATCTTGCCCCTGGGATCGACCATGACCCTGTAATGCCGGTCCACCTTTGGGATGGATATTATATCCATGAGACCGACGATATGCTTGTGATCGACCCTTACGTTCCCGTCGACCAGCACCTCTCTCCTTCCGAGGATCTTCTTGACCTCGGCGGATGTCTGGCCAAGATGTAATAGGTCCCTGAGCGCAACCATCAAGGGAATGGACTGCTCCTTCTTGTGGGGACCTGGCAACGGTCTCACGGCCCATACGTGTTCCTTCCTTCCGATGGACCAGGACCTTGGCGCCGCGTATCTTTTCATATGCTTGGAATCCTTCGTCATATCTATGCCTCCCTCACTCCTCGCTCAGTCCTTTGAACTTATCCTTTCTGACCGGATCCGAAAGGTCTACCTTGGTGACGACCAGGTTCGAAGGTGAGAACCAGATGGGAACTTCCTTGTTGTCCGCTTTCTGCAACAGGGCCTTTTCGATAGAGACCTTGCCCTTTTTCAGGTTAACATCCGCTATCTTACCTTCGTGCCCCTGTCTCGAACCCCTCAGGACCTTGACGGTATCTCCAGTCCTGAGCGTGATCCTTTTGAATTTGGAATTGGCATACTTCGCACGGTCCAGAGGAGCCCTCAATGCCTTGTTCTTCTGGTGGTAAGGAGCATTTGCCTGGGCTTTGTGCTGTTTTCTGGGTTTCTTTGATCGTGTATTCATCGTCATTCCTCCTCACACGATTGTGGACGCCGTTGCGGCTATTCTGGAGAACCTCTCGGCGGCTTCCTTTGCCACTGGGCCCTTGATATCGGAACCCTTGGTCTCACCGGTCTTGGTCGTCAGGACAACAGCATTGTCCTCGAAGGACACCATCGTCCCGTCCGGCCTCCTGTAGGGCCTTTTCTGTCTGACTATGACCGCTGGGAAAAGCTGCTTCCTCAGTTCCGGGGTGCCTTTCTTGACGCTTACAAGCACGATATCCCCTATTCCAGCGGAAGGAACTCTCCTCTTTGTCCCGTGATATTTCAGGACCTGGACTATCTGGACGATCTTGGCACCGGTGTTGTCAACGCAGGCAACCTTGGCACCAACTAGAAGTCCCCTGGTCTGTTTTCCGGCGAGTCCCTTCATTTCAGATCCTCCCCAAAACCACCATTGTGGTGCCCTTCGAGATCGGGCGACATTCCATGACCTTGACCATATCGCCTATCTCAGCATCGATGCAGGGGGGCATATGGGCGAAGAACCTGGAGCTTCTCTTTTCGAACCTCTGGTACTTCTCGATGTAGTGCCTTCTTTCCCTCATCACGACGACGGTTCTCTCCATCTTCTTCGAGACCAGCTGAACATCCCATGAGAATCCTCTCACCGAAAGTGTACCATGGAATGGACAGTTCGGGTCCTCGCACATTCTCTCCGGCGATTCCATATCGATGCCGATGTCGCGTGCAACAGGTTTCTTCGTCTTGGTGCCAGTCGTCTTCCTGGTCTTTTTAACAACTGGCTCTGTAGATTTTCTCTTGACAATGAGCGTTTTCTTGCCCTGAACAACATCTATCTCGGCTGCAGATTCGGTCTTTTTGGTGACCTTTTTCGCCTCCGAGGCTTTGGGTTGCTTCTTCACTTCCTCGGGAACTTTAGGCTCCTTTTCCTTTCCCGCGGCGGGGGCTTTCTCTTCTTTCTTGGTTGCCATTTCCTACCACCTTGTCCGGTTATTTATCATGATGTTGCGTCGAACCCTTACTCTTGTTCTGTTGGTATTGGGGGCTATTTCCGCTTCTCGAGCTTCTTTGTCCTGTCCTCGGGACGCGCCACCAGTTCATCCCCTTTCAGGATGATGGCAACATCTCCTTTCGGACCGTCCACAAAAAGCTCGAAGCTTGCTCCCTTCTTCGCCACTTTCCTGTCCTTTTCCTCCGATCTTACAAGGAACATGTTCCGTGTCTCGTCGATTATCCTTCCCTTGATACCTTCAAGGGTCGGGTCGGTATGCGCCACAACGGTGACATCCAGACCGATCAGCTCGCGGATGTTTATGTTCCTGTAGGGGTCCAACATCTTTTTTTTCATCAACCTCACTCAGATATGTTCGTATATCCCTTCTCCTTTAGAGCCTGGGTGGCTTTCTTCTTGTGGTCACCCTGAAGCTCGATGATCCCGTCCTTGACGGTCCCGCCTGCTGCACATTTGTTCTTGAGGAACCTTGCCAGCTCGTCCAGGTCGATATCCGACGGATCGATGCCAGAGATTATCGTCACGACCTTGCCGTAACGCCTCTTGGCAGTGGTTATCCGGATATCCTGCTGCTCCCTTGCGATATCCTCGCAAACGCACAGTTCCTGTGGCAGACCGCAGACGCTGCAGATCTCTCCCATTAGAGTTCTCCCTCCTCCCTCATGACCGTCGCCATCCTGGCGATGTTGATCCTGAGGGCTTTGATCTTTCCGGGGCTCGGGGGTGCACCACCCATGGCGGCAACCCCTCTCTCCCGCATCAGCTCATCACGAAGTTCCTTCATCTTGAGGTGTCTCTCATCGGTCTTCATCGCCCTGATCTCCGTCAGCCTTAGAAGGGCCACGATCACTCACCTCCTTGTTTTGTATCTTCATCTTTCGAACTTTCGACCTCTGGCTCCTTGGCATCCGGAGTTTCCTCTTCGGCCACCTTTTCCTCGGTCGGTTCTTCCGGGGTATCGTCACTTTTTGATGGAGCCGTTGCTTCCTCGACAAGGGGTGCCTCCTCGACAACGGGCACCTCCTCGACAACGGGCGATCCCTCTTCGGATGCTTTCGCGGTCTTGGGGGCCTTCGGGGTCTCGTCGACCTTCGGGGGGGGCGTATCCTCGACGACGGCGGCAGCCGGTTCCTTCTCCTGCTCTTCTTCCTCCTCCTCCTCGGTCTGGCGCCTCTCCTCCCTCTTCTGCTTCCTCTTGGATTTCTTCTTCTCCTCTGAGGTTTCCGTCTCGGGCTTTGACTCCTTTTCCTGGGTCTTTTGGATCTCGGACACTTCGGATCCCTCTTCCCCTTTCGGAACCTCGCCTTCGATCTTGGCAACCTCCGCGAGTTCGGAAACGTCCTTGATGTGGACCTCGTCCGGGAGGTGGGCATCCGGTCTCATTATATCCACCGAGACGCCGATAAGTCCAAGCTTCTTCTTTGCAATGGCATAGCCGCGTTCCATGGTTGTTATGGCGGGCTCGCCGCAGAACTTGATATGGCCCCATTTGAACTTCTCGGTCCTGTGCCTCTGACCGGTCAGTTTACCGCAGAGCTTCACCTGGGCGCCCTTAACGTCGGATTCGATTATCCTCCTCAGGGTCGAGTGACCGGCCCTTCTGAAATGCCAACCCCTCTCCAGAGCAAGGGCCAGTTTCTGGGCCATGATCTGGGGATTCTGGGCTGAGTTACGGCACTCTGATACCTCTATCTGGGGGTTGTCGAAGCCGTACTTTTCCGAAACGACCCTGGTAAGCTCCTTGATCTTGGCACCCTTCCTTCCTATGACCATACCGGGTCTCTCGACTATCAGGGTCACTCTTGTGCCCATGGGAGTCCTCTGGATATCGATACCGCCGAAACCGGCCATCTCGGTCTCCTTCATGAAATATTCCTTGAGGAGGACCCTCCTGATGTTCTCGGCTACGAACTTTCTCTCACTGGCCATCGTCACCCTCCCTTTCTTCTAGTATGATCTCTATGTTGACTGTATGGTTGTCCCAATCCGTCGCTCTCCCGTGGGCCCTGGGCATCCAACCGCTGTATACCCTGCCCCTGTGAGCGGCGATGTGTTTGATGAAAAGAGCGTCGGTGTTCAGACCGCTGTACTCCGCGTTTGACTCGCAGTCCTCGAGAAGCTTGAGGAAGGTCTTTGCCGCCTTCTGGGGATAACGGCCTGGACCGAAACCCTCTCCTTTTCTATGGCCGACCTTCTTTTTGTATCTCTTGAACGGGAGGGGTCTCTTCATATCTATCACGTCGCTCAAGAAGCCCTTGGCCTTCTGCAGCTCCATGCCCCTGATCTCCCTGCAAATTTCCACGGAGTGTTTGGGTGAGATGTTTGCCTCGAGGACCTGTGCGCGTGCTGTCGTATCCGGATCTGCTTCCATCGAATATCTCATCTTCATCCCTCACTTCAACGGCATGTACTTCGAAGACCTGGTCGCTCCCACACCGACACCGGTATGCTTGACCTGTCTTCTCGTGAGGGCGAACTCGCCCGCGGTGTGCCCGATCATCTCGGGCGTCACCATGACCTCCACGAACTGTTTCCCATCGTGGATAGCTAGCTTCTTGTTCACCATTCCGGGAAGTATGACTATGTCCCTGGAATGGGTCTTGATCACTTCATCGCCCCTCTCGAGATGCTTGAAGAACTTGGGGTTCTTGGACTGCATGCCCCTTGTGACCGTCCTCCTCGCTCTTGCGGGAAGGAGATCGGTGAACTCCTCGAGGGTCATGGCCTGGAGCTCCTCGAGGGTCTTTCCCCTGTAGACGAACTCCTTCTTCTTCTTGGCCGCGATACGTCCCTTCAGTTTCCTTGATTTCCTTCTCGCCGCCTTTGGTGTGGTCTTTCCTCTTGCCATCTAGCTCACCTCCTCCTCTTTCTGTCCTTCTTCTGGGGGCTCAACCGCCCGACCTTCCTGCCGGGAGGGGCGTTCCTCGAAACAGTATTGGGTTTGCCGACATGCTGGTGCCCACCGCCGCCATGGGGATGGTTGACAGGGCTCATTGCGACACCGGAAACCACAGGCCAAACCTTGGCCTTGCTTCTCAATGAATGGTACTTCTTGCCTGCCTTCGCCATGGGAAGGTCCGGTCTGCCGCCGCCACCGACCATTCCGATGATGGCCCGGCACTGCCCGGAAAGGCTCTTGAAACTTCCTGAAGGGAGCTGGATGGTCACATCCTTTCCCCTGGAAACGAGTATTGCCGAGGAACCCCCCGCCTTGACGAACTTGCCGCCGTCCAGGGGCATTCCCTCGATGTGGTAGATAGGGGTTCCCTCGGGTATCTCCCTCAAAGGGAGGATGTTCCCTATATGAATAGGTGCGTTGTCCCCCATGAGGACCTCCTGGCCGACCTTGAGCCCCTCCGGAGCCAGCATGTACCTGATCCTTCCGTCGTTCCACAGCAGTTTTGCCATGGGGGCCGTATGACCCGGGTCATGGACCAGGTCCACCACCCTTGCCCTTCCGGATTTGAGCTTGGGCAGAATGGCCGGGGTGAGATGTCTATGGCTGGGGGAGCGGTATACGGTCGTTCCCTTGCCTCTCCTTCTTACTATGATACGCTTACCCATCTTCGTTCCCCCATCATCAGAATATACCTATCCTCATCCCCACATCCTCTGCGGAGAAATCCTCGGTCAGTTTTATGATCGCCTGCTTTCCGAACCTCGTGTGCTTCACGTTGACACTCTGCACCTTTACCTCGAAGAGCTCCTCGAAAGCCTTCTTGATCTCGGGCTTTCCGGCTCCCTCCTTCACGATGAACATGAGAGCATTGTTGTTCTCCATCAGGTTGAGCGTCTTTTCTGTGACATAAGGGTGAAGTAAGATCGTGTGAGGCATGTTCTCTATCACTGTCCATCACCTCCAAGTGTCTCGAAGGCCTTCTTCGAGAATATCACGAGCCTGCCCGGGTCCCCGCCAGGGGCCAGAAGCTCGGCGTTTATCCCCGAAGGGCTTATGGTATTGACGCCCGGAAGGTTCCTTGCCCCTGTCAATATGGGAGAACCCTCCGTCGCGATGAAGAGAATGGAGCGGGGTTGTCTGTATCGTCTGCCCCTCATCTTTCCCCTTCCAGCTCTGATGTGCCTGCCCTCGGAGGCCCTCTGGATGTCAGGTGAGAGACCAAGATGGTCCAGCAGAGAAAGGACATCCCTGGTCCTCTCCATCTTCTCCATGGAGTCGTCGACTATGACTGGAAGCGTGACGCCTTCCTTGAACCTGTGGCCTCTGGACCTGACCTTGTCAATGTCAGAAGTTGCAGCGAGGGCGGAGTCGATCGCGATCCTCCTTTCCTTGTTGTTGATCTTCTTCTCGAAGGAGTGTTCCGGTCTCGGCGGATGCGCCCTTCTCCCTCCAACGTTGTTGGGCGATTCGGCCGCGGTCCGACCCTGTGCGAGCCTTTGAACGCGGGCGACACCCCTTCCCTTTCCCCAGGTCGAGACCGAATGCCTCATCCCGGCGACCTTGGAAGGTCCGTACCTCTGCCTCCTGTTGGCCTGGGCCGCTACTACGGCTCTCCTTATGAGGTCTGGTCTGAAAGGGGTCTGGAACACTGAGGGGAGCTCGAGCTTTCCCTTGACCTTCCCGTCGGTCCCGTAAACGTTCACGACACCGGCCTCGGACCCGGCCTTACTGGCCTTTCCCTTGGTAGTCTTGGTTGCAGCCATTTACATCACTTCCCCTGCTTCGAAGCCGTGCTGACATAGGTCAGGTCCGGTGCCTTGACGTCAACATGTCCGTGAACCCTTGTCGGGTCTCTGAACCTGATCAGCCTTTTTGTTGGTCCTGGGATCGATCCGTGTATGAGCACATAGTTGCTCTGGATGTTCCCGTAGTGGACGAACCCGCCCTTGGGGTTTATCTCGGAGGGGTCCTTTCCCACCTTCAATATCCTCTTGTTGTACTCTGTGCGGTTGTGATAACCCATCTGGCCGGAATTGGGAACGGTGCTCATTATCCAGGCTGGATGCCATGGCCCCTGGGTCCCGATCATCCTCCTGTGCTTGGAGTTCTTGTGGGTCAGAAGCTTTACCCCGAACCTCTTGTTCAAGCCCTGGAATCCTTTTCCCTTGGAGACAGCTATGATGTCGACCATTGCCCCTTCTACCTGGAACTCGGAGAAGGGGATCTCCTTCCCGAGCAGCCCGGAAGCGTACTTGATCCTCTCCTGGACCGTGCCGCCTCCTACCGGGATCTCCATGACCTCGGGGGATTTCTTCGGAACTCCCGTGATGTCCCTCGGAATGGTGTGGACGATGAGCCTGATCTCGTCCGCGTCTTCCTTCTCGAGGGACTTCAGGTTCGGTTTCGCACCCTTTGCCGGAACGGGCAGTCTCCTGATGAGGTCCTTATCGATCTTCTCCGACCAGACCTCCATCTTCGTTCTCTTTCCATAGACATCGGACTCGTAGAGTCTTATCCCGGCTACCTTCAGAGGTGGTACCTCCACGACGGTGACTGGTATCTGGACCTCCTGACCGGAGGTCGTGGATGTCGGCCTGTAATCTACAACAAATGCGTGGGTCATCCCCGCCTTGTATCCTGCGAAGCCCTGGATCTTTGGTTCGGACCCGCCCTCCGGCCAGCTCTTGACGACCGGATACGGTCTGTTCGCCCTCTTCCTAGGGCTGTGTGCGACCGAACCTCTTCTGGGTTTGTGCGCTTTTCCCATGGTATTCCTCCGAAATTCGCAACAGCTCGGGGCACGGATGGAATACCCTAACCGAGGCTGGGGCAAGAATCCGCGCTCCTTCACCAATCCGACCGTGACGCCTTTTCGGATCAATGACACATGCAAGAGCGATCCGAAAGCAGGGTCCCGATGGGTTGCCCTTGACGTTTGGCCGGAGGGCCTCATTTGCGAATTGCGAGCGCCCATATAGGATGTATTATAAAAAGGTTTGTGACATCCAACGGGAGAAAACAGGATTGAGGGCAGGATTCCATGGAATAATGCCAGTTGGGAAAGTGTATCTTCAGTCTCGCTTGGCGGACCATCCGGATCGGAAGCTCACTTGCTCTCTTCCATGCGGACTGCGGTCTCGTTGAGGTCCTGCATGAGGGCTTTCAGGTCCATTCCGTGGGCGAGTGCTCCCTGCTCTATCGTTTCGAAGTTCGCCATAGCACAGCCGATGCATCCAAGGCCATGGGCCACGAAAACGCCAATGACATCGGGGTATTTCTGTATGGCCTCCATTATTCCCATGTCCTTAGTTATCAGGTCCGCCATCATCTGTCACCGAACCCTCCAAAACCTGGTAGGATATAAAATTTCACCCGAACTCCCTGACGCACCTGTAAACATTATTTAGCAGGACGCATTGTTCCATTTGGTGGAACGTTGCCAGTAATAAGCATGGACATCTCCGACCTCGAAAGGCTCGTCGGAAAGGATTTCTCCCTGGACGAGTTCGTCGACCGCATACCGATGATAGGAGCCTCCGTTGAAAAGCTCGAGGGTGGCGAGATCTCCGTTGAGTTCTTCCCGGACAGGCCCGATCTGTTCTCCGTGGAAGGTGTGGCCAGGGCCTACAGGAAGTTCATGGGACTAAGTGATAGTGACCTCTCCACCTCAATGAAGGTGGAAGGAGATTCCGGGATGGAACTTGTGGTCGACCCAGGAGTTCTGAACGTCAGACCGGTCATAGGTGCTGCATATCTGACAGGCGTTTCCATTGACGAGAGGACGTTGATATCGATCATGAACCTCCAGGAGAAGCTCCATATTACGGTAGGCCGCAAGAGAAGAAAAGTGGCAATAGGCATACACGATGCCGGACCGATCCGGTCACCTTACAGATACTGGGCGGCCGGACCGGAGGAGGTCGAGTTCGTCCCTCTTCAGAAAGAGGGCAAGTGGAACCTGAAAAGGATCCTCAACGAGCATGAGAAGGGAATGGATTACGCATGGGTCCTGGAAGGACTCGACAGGTACCCGATGATCACCGACGCCGAAGACCAGGTCCTTTCCTTTCCCCCCATTATAAACGGAGAGCTTACAAGGGTTTCCGAAGAAACGAAGGACATATTCGTCGACTGTACCGGCTGGGATATCAATGCGGTTTCGCTAGCGGTCAATATCGTATGCTCTCAGCTCATGGACCGAGGGGGGAAGCTTCACTCCGTGAAGGTCATCTACCCGGACAGGAAGGAATTCTCCGATATGGGTCTCGTCACACGTGACTGGCCTCTGTTCGAATGGAAGGAAACATCCATCGACCTGAAATGGGCAAGGTCATGGCTCGGAAAAGTGATGGATGCAGATGAGGTCAGTTCATCCCTGGAAAAGATGGGCTACCAGGGCATCAGGATCGAAGGTGAGAAATTGACCTGCAAGGTCCCTCCTTGGAGAAGTGACATCCTCCATCAGGCTGATCTGGCCGAGGACCTCGCGATCGGTCATGGTTTCGAAAGGTTCACCGGATCGGAGCCCCGTGCTAACATGACCGGTAATGAAAGGAAGCTGTCGACGATCTCGAGAGAACTAAGAAGGTCCCTGATCGGCCTGGGCTTCCTCGAGGTCAGGACCATCTCCCTCTCCAATGAAGAGAGCCAGTTCGAGCTAATGGGCAGGGAGGCGGTGGAGCATGTCAGGATACTGAACCCGATAACAACCGAACATACGATGATGAGGTTCTCCTCCCTACCCTCCCTATTGGGGATCTTGAGGGCAAATAAGCACCGTGACCTCCCCCAGAGGATCTTCGAGACGGCAGATGTAATGGTCGGGAACCGCTCCAGGAACGTGCTTTCCGGCCTTTCCGAAGACTCCAAGGCCTCTTTCACGGAGATCAAAGGGATCGTCCAGAGGCTGCTTTCGGACCTCGAGATAGAGTTCGAACTCGAACCTGCCCCTCTGGGGTGTTACATCAGGGGCCGTGGCGCTTCCATCATGGTCAAAGTGAAAAAGAGCGGGACCGGTCCATTTCCGGAGCTTGAGGATGGAAAAAGGACTCCCATCGGCCACTTCGGCGAGCTGCATCCCAGGATGATCTCGGAAATGGAACTATCCTCACCCGTATCAGGGTTCGAAATGGACCTTGACCTTGTGGTCGATCTAATATCCGGCCGATGAGGGAAAAATACTTATACCAGATTGGGAGAAATCGGCATGGACACCTTAAATGTTAAAATTTTTTAGTTCTGATGCATATGTTAGGGGATAAGTTTAATAAATGACCCTTAAGCGGACACATTTCCCAGTAAAGTACATATTGTAAACAGGTAATGGTAGTAAGTAGGATTTCAGCCCTTTAAGAAGAAGGGCCCTCTGGAGGGAGACATGTGAACACCAAGAGGCTGTTCCCCGCACTGTTGGTAATGGTAATTTTATTTGGAGCATTGGCCATCCTTGCGCCATATGCTTCTGCATGCAATACGAGCAACATATATCTGAGCAATAACGGCGGCGCGTCATACTCGAAGGTCTACGGACCGGACGGTAACAACGGCGATACCACCATGAACGTGACCTACGGGACCACGACCGACGTCGAGGCCGGAGGGACCGTCTATCTCAAGTTCAAGCTAACGCTCCAACCAGGCTGCGGCAGCACTTACGAGTGCATGTTCAAGACCCACTGGAAGCCTGCGGGATGGACGGTGCGCATCCTCGACAACACTTCTGGTGTCGGCAAACCTATAGGAACGGATATCGACGGCCTGATAATGGGATCCGTGGATACGGCAAAGGACGGTTTTTCAGGTACGGTGACGTACTTTTGCGACGTCATAGTTACCACTTCGAAGAACGCACCTCTGGGTAAGGTAGGCAACTACGTGGAGATCGAGGTGTACACCGAGGATACGGCCTGCAACGACGAGGACCACATTTACGTCAAGATCCCCTTCAGAGTAGTGGAGGCGCATGATCCCCCGGTCATATCTTTCACAGCGCCCGAACCCGATACGATGATCTCGGAGAGTGTCCTGATCGGATACGTTGCTTCAGATAAGGAGACCCCCGACGGAGATATCAAAGTCGATCTTCTGATGAAGAAGGTTGATGCGACCGTGTGGCAGACCGCTGCAAGGGGCATCGGCAAAGGCGGTATCGGAAGCTTTAACTGGATGTGTTCAGCCGTTGATGACGGGGACTATCTTTTACAGGTGAAGGCATTCGACAACGGAGTGCCTCAGAAAGAGGGGAGGGACACCATACCGGTGACCATCAACAATCCAAACAAACCTGAGATCTATATCACAAATCCCGATCCCACCCAGTCCGAGGTCTACCAGGTGGAGATGCCCATTAGATGGACTGCCACCGATGAAGAGGAGGATGACTCCACCCTTCTCATAGACCTGTTCTACACCACGGAAGGGACGATGTTCTGGTTCCCCATTGCGGAGAACGAACCCAACGATGGAGAATATATCTGGAACATAACCGAAATGGAAGACAGACCGGACTACCGCATCAAGGCCGTTGCCAAGGACGCCTCGGGAATGAGCGGTGAGTACATCACTCCCTACAAGCATCAGATCAACAATCTGGACGGACCGATCGTCGACAAGGTCCATCCTGCAGGAGGGCAGACCTTCTCCGGGACCTTCGTCATCTACTGGCAGGCGCATGATCCGGATTATGACCCCCTTCTCGTAGACATAGACCTCTCGAGGGATGCGGGCGAGAACTGGGAAAGGCTCGCAACGGACCTGTCAAATTCCGGAACGTGCTCGTACTCCATCGATTCGCTGGAATACCCCGATGGATGCGATTACATGGTCAAGATCACCGTGGACGATGGCGAGATGACCAATTACAGATGCTCGGACTCATGCTTTGCGATATTCAACAACGACCTTCCAACACTTGAGGTATTATCTCCGAAGGAAGGGGACGACCTCAGCGGCGAGGTCATGATAGAATGGAAGGCTTCGGACGAGGAGGACCCCTCGGAGAACCTGACCGCCGATGTCTATTACAAGATAGGGCTCAGCACTTACGAGACACTACTCACGGGTCAGCCCAACGAGGATTTCTACCTGTGGGATACGACCTCGAACATCGATTTCGTCGACGGGATCTACGGTATCAAGATCGTCATCACGGATTCACACGGGGCGTCGGTCCAGAAAGAGATAGGAGGGCTCGAGGTCTACAATCCCGATCCGCCGATTCTCAATGTCGATACACCGATAAACGAGGAGACGATCAAAGGCAAATACTCGATCAGGTGGGCATGCGTCGATGACGATGGGGACGAGGTGACACTGTCGATGTTCTATTCCTCGGACCAGGGAGCGACCTGGTACAACATAGCTTTGAACGTGGTCAACGACAACAACTATCTCTGGGACACCAACACAGTGGACGACGGAACCTATGATATCAAGGTCACCGCGACCGACGGGGAGCATCTCACGGAGGTGATGATCAGGAACGTGACGATCTCCAACTACGTGAACTACCCGCCAACGATGAAGATCAACGCTCCGGTCGTGTTCGGAATGTACCTAACCGGCAATTACACCATCAAATGGACCGCCAACGATCAGAACCTCAACGACGACCTGAGGATAACCATCGGATACTCCCAGGACAGGGTGAACTTCAAGACGTTCGCAGAAGACCTGGAGAACACAGGAGAATATATCTGGGACACAACAACGCTCCCGGATGGGGAGTATTCGATCAAGATATCGGTATCCGATGGGGCCGGAGAGGAAGAATATGCCATCTCACAGGCCTTCTTCATAAAGAACGCCCAGGACATCATCGATCCCGATGACGATGATGATATTGGAGGAAAGAACGAGGGAAGCGGTTCATCAACCGGACTGATCATCGGCATAGCGGTCGCCATCGTTGCCCTACTTGCCGTCCTTGCGGTCCTGGCCTTCCTGTTCGTGAGGGGGTCAAAGGACGACAAGGGAGTGGTAGACCCCTTAAAACAGCCTCTCCCGTCATCCCCGATGGTACAGAAGCCGGCGCTTGGTCCGCCGTTACAGGCCGGGAACCTCCCGCCCCCGGGACATCAATACGCCCAGCTTCCGCCTCCTGGCCAGGGACCCCAGCCCCCGCAATCATAATAGCCCAGAATGTCATAAAGAGCACCACGGGGAGCACAGGACATGGTGTACGTAGTGGGCATGGACATCGGAGCGATCGCGGTAAAGACCATGGTCGTCAACGAGAAGGGTGTCCTGTCCACCTCTGTTTTCGAGACAGGAGTGTCTCCCAAAAGGACCGCCCTGGATTCTCTCCAAGCAGCTCTCGAACTGGCTGGTATCGAGTTCAAGGATGTCAATATGGTGGTCACCACAGGCCACGGGAGGAGCAAGGTCCCGTTCTCGAACCTAACCAGGTCCGAGATCACTTGCATCGCAAAGGGAGTAAGGGCCGTTGACAGCTCAGCAAGGATCGTTATTGACGTTGGAGGTCAGGGAATTCGGGTGATCAGGATAGGCGAAGACGGGGCAGTGGAGAAATTCCTAAACAACGACAAATGCTCCTCGGGAACCGGCTGTTTCCTCGACAACATGGCAATGGCACTTAAGGTGGGGATCGAGGACCTTGGCGAGCTCTCCAGCAGGTCCGGTTCACCGAGCTGCCTTTCCACGAAATGCACGATCTTCGCAGAATCCGAGGTGGTCTCCCTTATTGCCAGGGGTACGAGCAGGGAGGACATAATAGCCGGGCTCCACCAGTCCGTCGCCCAGAAGGTCCAGGGGCTCGTTAAGGCGATCGGCGGTAACGGTGAGGCTATTTTCTGCGGTGGTGTCGCAAGGAACGGAGGTGTGGTTGCGGAGATGAGGAAAGCGCTCGGGGATGGCATGAAGGTCATTCCGCATCCTCAGCTCATGGGTGCTCTGGGTGCGGCGATCTTCGGCCTTGAAACGATCGGGGGTGCGGCTTGATGACGCTTACCGCGGGGATCGACATAGGGTCCACGTACGTGAAAGTGGTCGCGATGGACGATTCGAAACGCATAGGTTTCGATGTGCAGCCGACAGGGGCCTTCCCGGATGATAGTGCGAAGCTAGCACTCAGGAATTCCCTGAAGGACACCGGTTTCAGGGAAGATGATGTGGCCTATACCGTCTCCACCGGTTATGGAAGGAGGATCGCCTCCTTCGCCGATGCCAACGTTTCGGAGATATCAGCCAATGCAAGAGGGTCCAAGTTCCTCGGGCAGAGCCTCGGGATCAGGACGATAATCGATATCGGGGGGCAGGACACCAAGGTCATATCCCTCGATCCCAATTGCGAGATGACCAACTTCGCAATGAACGATAAATGCGCAGCGGGAACCGGAAGGTTCCTGGAACAACTGGCCAAGGTCCTCGAGGTCCCCCTTGATCAGATGGGGCCGGTCTCCCTTACCTCACGGTCTCCCGTGGAGATCACGACGACATGTCTCGTTTTCGCGAAATCCGAGGTGGCCGCGCTCCTGGCGGAGGGTACCAGGAAAGAGGATGTCATTCAGGGGATCCATACGGCAATAGCGAAGAGGCTTATCGTCATGGCCAGAAAGGTCGGGATAAGGGAAAAGGTGTTCTTTGATGGGGGTCCGGCAAGGAACATCGGCATGGTGGAGACCTTCAAGAGGGAGTTGAACATGGAGGTCGTGGTCCCGGAGATCCCCCAGATAGTAACCGCAACGGGGGCCGCAGTACTGGCTGGTGAAATTTTACGGTCCCACGGGGGTGTTCCGCCACCTAAGGGTTCCGACCCGCTTCTGGACAGATCAGTATTGATGCAAGGGCCCGGTCCCGGGATGACGGGTTCCAACAAATGAGGTATATCAATGACGGAGGGAAATAACTCCAGCACCGCCAAGGCGGCAACCGATCCGAAGAAAGTACAGATCCCCGAGGGCATGGACGCACGATCGGACCCTCAGCTGGAGACCCTGAACCGGAGGATGAGGTCCCTGATCACATACCTGAGGGAAAGGAACAGGTCCGTTCGATCGATGGAATACTTCTACGACCTGGCCGACAACCTTTTCCATAAGAGGGCTGACGAGCTTAAGGAGTTCCGGAGCAAAGGCGGAAAGGTGGTCGGAGTACTGTGTAATTTCGTTCCGGAGGAACTGATCCTGGCGGCAGGAGCTGTGCCTGTCAGACTGGCCTTCGGGTTCTCTGACACCATACTCACGGCCGAGGAATACATGCCCAGGAACTTCTGCCCCCTTTTAAAATCCAGTTTCGGCTCTTTCCTCCAATCGAACCCGATATTCGATGCATGTGATGTTGTTGTTATCCCGACGAGCTGCGACGGGAAGAAGAAGCTGGGCGAGGTCCTTGCACCCCACAAACCGGTATGGATGCTGGAGGTCCCCCACTGCACGAACACATCCCAGGGAAGGGAGCTCTGGTTGAAGGAGATGAGATTGCTGGCAAGAAAGCTCACCAAGCTCACCGGCAGGCGGATCACGAGGAACAGGCTATCACGGTCGATCACCATCGTCAACAGAAAAAGGGCGATGGTGCACAGACTCTACGAGGCACGTAAGGAGAATGTCTCCATCTGGGGGAGAGACGCGCTGCTCGTGACGGCATTGTCATATTTCGATGATATCGGGAGGTGGACGGACCGGACAGAGGAGCTCTGCAGGGAGATCGAATCCAAACCTACCATTATTAGACCCGATACTCCGAGGATACTGATTACCGGAAGTCCTCTGGTCGCCCCCACCTGGAAGGTTCCCAATATCATAGAGGAATCCGGGGGAATAGTGGTTTCCGATGACATATGTACCGGAACCAAGGGATACTGGGACCCTGTCGAGAGGAACTTCTTCACATCCGACCATCTGGTCTCCGTCGCCGACAGGTATCTCATGAACACCTGTGCATGTTTCACACCCAATACGGCAAGGGAGGTCCGCCTGAGGCAGTTCATCGAGGACTGGAATGTCGACGGCGTGGTCTATCATGTCAGCCAGGCCTGTCACACCTACGGAATGGAGCAGCACAAGATCAACCTCGAGATGGAAAAGCTGGACAAACCTGTCCTGAACATCGAGACCGATTTCTCCCAGGAAGATGTGGAGCAGATCAGGACCAGGATCGAGGCCTTCCTCGAACTTATCACAACAAAGAAGAGAAGGGAAGCTGCCGCTGAGCAAAAGCTCCCGAGCGCTGGAAGGAACGCCCTTCCATCACCCGGCTCCAAAGCGCTGCCTGCTTCGTCATTCAAGTTCGATAACGGTTTCCCCGTCCATGAGCAGCCGCTCGGAGAGGAATTCGCTCCGAAGAGCGGGAAGAGATTGAGCATGAGCGACCTCAAACCACCTGGAGGATGATGATTGACCTTTGGGATTAGAATGCGGAACCTGACAGGGCTCGTTGCACTTTGCTCAATCTTGGTCCTGTCCCTATACCCGATGCTCGGGTCAGGATCTCCCGCAGAGGACCCCATCCCGACAAGGAGCGGGATAACGATCGACTATCCATCATACCATCCTGACCAGATCATCCTTTCCGGGAACGAAGAGAGGATACTTGGTAGGGGGACATACGGAAACATCACCCTTTCGGGAAACTCGACATTGAAGGTGCTCGGTACGGTTGTCATAAACGGGATCGTGAAGGTCTCTGACAATGCCGTTATGAACGTTACCGGTTCCGAGATGGACATCAAGCCTCCTCCGATCGGGGTGAACGATAATGTAATGAGGGTTTGGGGCAGCAGCAGGATCAATATTATCAAAGGTTCGAGGTTCAGGGTCTTCCCTCAGCCGGTCACGAAGGTTGACAGGTACAAAAGGAACAACGCCTCCTTCATCGAGGTCGATGACCATGCAAGGGTCCTTGTCGAGGACTCCATCTTCACCGGGATCCTGCCCGGCGACGTCGTTCCTGAAGAGGAAAGGGTCACCGGTGGCACCATACTGATCACGGGTTATTCCGAGTTCGTCAGCAGAAGGTCCACCCTGAACGCGTACCTGAACTATTCGATCCATGATGACGGCTCATCGGTGTTCGTCATACTCGAGAGATGGTTCTGGATGTCCATCCAGAGGTTCGGAACCATCCTGGTCGAGGACTCGACGGCCACCCTCCACGAGCCGGGGCAGACGCTGTTCAAGCCAACTAACGGTAGGATCATCCTGCGAAACAGCACGATATATGGTAACGTGAGGCCGGAGACGATAGCCACCTTCGAGATCTCGAACTGCGAGATATACAACGTTGCTGACCAGATCGGATACGCCACCATCCATGAGGCGCTCGAGTTGAACGATCACGCCTCGGGCATCATCACGAACACCCGCATATACGGTGATGTGAAGACGGGCTGGTCTTCAACGAACGAATTCCTCGGCAAGGCTAACAATGATGTTGTTTACCGCAACTGTACCTTCGATTCGGAAAAGATCCTTTCCTATTCCAATACGTCGATGCTGATGGACCACTGCGTGATCGTAAGGGACGACACATCGATCGAGATCACCGACAACTCGGTCCTTGAACTCGTTGATACCGACCTCAAGACGCTCGTTGTGGAATGCGGCATACACCCGAAGCTCGTGGCCATTCCGGAGAATGTGACCCTCATTCTCGATAGGAGCAATATCGAGTACATCTTCAATCCGGACCCGGATGTCGTTTTCAATTTCCATCTGAAGAACGGATCCCACATCGGTCTGTTCAACATGCATTTCAGCGGTGAGTTCCAGAACAAGAAAGCGAAGATCATTCTGGAGGAAGGTTCGATCATCGGTTTCAACAACACAAGGTCAGGGACAGTGGAGTTGATCCTGCGCAACACTGAACTCCCCCCTACGGAGTTCGGAGATGAGTTCACTATCATCGAGAGGTGTCTCCTTGAGGGGAAGGTCAACCTCAACGGTGAGCATCTTGAAGGCGCCACTCTCATGTTCGATATCGGGGACAACATCACCGAAGCGAAATCGGATATGTTCGGGAGGTTCCGCTTTGAGTATGATACCCGGGTCACAAGAGGGACCGACGTCCTTCTTGAAATTCCAGATTCCGGCAACATCACAAGCAGATATCTGGGTCTGGAGAGAATGATGCCCATCGATCTCTACAATGACAATTCCATCGTCCTCGACCTCGAGGATAGCACTCACCCTCTCATCTCGGAGACCGATTGGAACCCGAAGAACTTCGACCAGCAGAAGTACATCACGGTATCGGCGGTCATCACGGATGAGGGATCCAATGTTGTATCCAGCGCCATTCTCCAGTACAAGAGATCGGGCGGGGCCTGGGCTAACGTTACGATGTTCAATGTGGAGGGGGCCACCTTCGAAGGGGTGATCCCACGCTCCAAGATCGGCCAGAGGGTGGATTTCAGGATAATCGCAGTGGACGGGGTAGGCAATGTGGCGGTCAGCCCCGAGCATTCTTTGGAGATAGGCGGGGAGTTCATCATTGCAGGCTGGTCGCTGCTTGCGGTGGTCATTTTGATCGCCATCGTATCCGCTTTCATTGGGATCTTCACCAGGGTCAGGAACAGGGGCTTCATCAAAGCGGAATTCAGGGGCGAAAGGGTAACCCTTGATGATTTCAAGGAATGGAAGGTGAAAAAATGAGACGATGGACAGTTCTCCTCTTGTTCTTTTTCTTGATATTGACCGGGATCATGAGGTTCGTTCCTGAGAAGGCGTCCGCTTCGGGTTCGCAGGCTGCTACCTTCGATCATGTCGAGATGATCGTGGACCCCTCCATACAGGGTTACGGAGGCGAAATGACGGTCACACTTACCTGTTTCTTCTACGGAGGATGCTGCTACTCGCTTTTCGCAAACGATATCGTTCCGACCCTCGAGATCCCTGAGGGACTAAGTATAAAGACCGGACCCACGCCGGAATCCAGAAGCTCCCTGACCGCCGTTGCGGGAGGGGAGCCGACACTGGTGACTTTCAAATGGGTGCTGTCATGCGACGCCCAGGGAACCTACGATATCAATGTTACCGTGGATACGTCCGACTGCGGTTCCAGGGAGGCCTCGTACCAGGTCCACGTGATCAAGGGAGCCACCATCACTAGACCTGAAATGTATCCAGAGGACCCCACTTCGGACAAGAGCATATCGCTGATTTTCACATCAAGTTATCCCGTCGGGGATAAAAAGGTTGTCTCTGCCAGAGTGGTATACTGGGTTTCGGATGAGGATCACGAAACGAGGGATCTGAGGTTCGATGGTGTCGGGCTGGCATTGGGGAACGATACATTGGAGAACATGGATGCCGGAAA
Source organism: Thermoplasmatota archaeon (assembly GCA_049472215.1). Taxonomy (GTDB): domain Archaea; phylum Thermoplasmatota; class Penumbrarchaeia; order Penumbrarchaeales; family Penumbrarchaeaceae; genus JAFGLL01. Next base: position 20,593 of record JBLIRH010000026.1, read on the forward strand.
TACCCATGCAGATATGGACGATATAACGCCCGGTGTATTCCATGCGGAGATCCCGAGGTCACAGGGTCCGTTCGTCTACTATTCGATAGAGGTCGTTGACGAGGACGGAGAGATAACAAGGTCCTCCGTTTACAAGCTTGAAGTGGAGAACGTCTCCGAGATAGAGAGATGGAACCTGATCTCGGTGGTCTTCCTGCTGGTGTCGATGATCATCGTTATTTTGGTCCTGTACCTCGGACAGAACATTCTTAAAAAGAGAATGGATGGTGTGGAATCCAATGACAGGTTCTCTGTTCTGGGACCGGTCGGCAGAAAGAGGTTCCTGACCGACGAGGAGAACCACGGCATAAAAAAAGTGCCGGAGAGGGGATGGAAGTACATCATCGTGGGATCGATCATCATCATTTGCGTCGGGATCTCGGCATATCTGATCATTTCGGGAGACGCAGCGACGCTGTTCGAGCACTTCCTGGAGGGCAAGTGAGATGTTCAAGAAAAGGAAGTGGGACCCCTCCGTCGACGGTATGGAACCGCCTCGGAAATGGATGAAGATAGAACCCATCAGGCTCCTTGGACAGCTCATCCTCGTGGTGGTCCTGAACTTCACGGTCGTGGGCTCCATCTATGTGTCCCCCTTCCTTCCCGTATTGAGGCTGGACATCCCCTTCACAAGGGAAATTCCCGGGATATACGAGCACGGACAGATCAGGGCCTGTCCCATGGCAACCTTCGGAAGGATCTTCACGAACACATGGGAGCTTGCCCTATTCTTCTTCGTACTTGCCATGTTCTTTGTTGTGGTCCTGATAGTCGGAAGGGCGCTTTGCGGTTGGGCCTGCCCCTTCGGACTCATCCAGGACCTTCTCACGAGGCTCCGGAACGGCTTGGGGATACGCACCAAGGAGTTCTCCCAGAAGACCCATGAGAGATTGACGCTCGTGCGGTTCGCGATCCTCGGATTCTTCCTCCTGTTCGCGCTTTCCATCGGTATTTCCGCTATCGGGAACGAGGCTGCGGGAGGTGTGTACCAGGACTATTTCCCCGAAGGGACCGCCCAGACCGCTCCATACTGCGCTACCTGTCCCACCCCGTCCTTGTTCTACGTGCTCAGGGTGGTCACCTTCCAGGAACCGCTGGGCATCAGCGATCCGGTCCATATCGCCATGTGGACGATGCTCGGCATCTTCTTCATCGGGGCGTTCTGGCAGCCGAGGTTCTTCTGCCGCTACGTATGTCCGACTGGTGCCCTGTCCTCACCGTTCAACAAGGTGAGCCTCCTGCATATGAACAAGAAGCTCGAGGGGTGCACCAAGTGCCACATCTGCCACACCAACTGCCCCATGAGGGTGAGAGAGGTCCTCGATGAGGACAAGAAGGAAAGGCTGGGGGACATGGACTGCATCTTCTGCGGGGAATGCGTTCAGAGGTGCCCCGAAAGGGTGCTGACCTTCAAGTTCGGACCCTGGTATGTCTACAAGGGAGGCACGAGATGGTCCGACAGATTGGCCTTCCGAAAAAGGAAGGGCAAGAAAGATAACTGAAGGAACATCGAGGGAACCGAACCCCTCTATTCTTCCTTGGTCGAACTGTAGATCACTATCCCCACTATCAAGATGACGAACGCGATGATGCCGATTGTTATCACGATACCGGCCGGGAAACCATTTCCGTCCTCCTCCTTCTCATACGGGTTCAACAGCCAGGTATCGTGGAAGCTGTTCGCTCCGGAACCCCCCTGGGCCACTATGACGCCGCTCTCCTCGTCCAGAGCCATCTGGAAGCAGTGTCTGGGCTGCATCCTCACGGACCCGGTGTCCATCTCCTCCCACGTGTTCGTGGAGTATTCATATGTCCAAGTATCATTGTAATCCCCGTTCTCGCCCCCCCACCCATGGGTTAGGATCACCTTACCGGTATCCGGGAGGTATGCCCGGCCGAACCTAGCCCTCGGGGCGGGGGACGGGGTCGGGTTCATGTTCTCCCATGTATTTGTATCGAAATCATAGGCCCACGTGTCTCCAAGCACATCGGTGCCTCCCAGCCATCCCCCGAACAATATGCATCTGTCCGCTCTCTTGTCGTAGATCATCGGGCACCTCATCCTGGGGGAAGGGGCGGTACCAGTGGTTCTGTTCACCCAGGTGTTATCATCATGATCGTAGGTCCAGGTCTCCGCCAGGTTCACCGTATCGTTTCCGAAACCCCCGAAGAAAATGAACTGGTCCGAATCGACATCGTAGGCCGACCCTCCCTTGCACCTTGGTGTGGGCGAGGTCTCGGGAAACAGCTGCGTCCATGTATTGGTATCGTAGTCATACTCCCACGTGTCGTTGTAATAGGTGGTTCCCGAGACGCCGAAGAACATCAGACAGATATCCCTGGTCTCGTCATACACCCACCCCTGACCGAACCTCCCCGGTGGGGAGTTCGCAGGCATCATATTGGTCCAGGTGTTCGTATTGGCGTCGAAGGCCCACAGGTCAGGGCTCCCGGCATTTCCATCGAAGCCTCCGTACAAAAGTACCACGTCGCTCTCGGAATCATAGACCATCAATCCGCATATCCTTACCGTAGGCGGGGGGCTGGTGTTCGATGGCGCCCAGCTCATGGGCCCCACATCGACAGGATCGCCAGCCAGCACCGGGCCCAGTAATACCATTGAGATCATCACTATCATGGAGAAAGCCTGTGGACTGACCTGTCTTCTCATCTTCACACCCCGTTTCTCTCCAGGAACACCGCCCTACCGGACTAGGGGAATAAATAGATTACCCGGCACCAGGAGTGTCATCCTGGTCTATGGTTTCCGCGACCTGGTCTGCCCTTGAGCGAAGGACGGTTCTCCTGATGATCAGGACCGCGGCGAGGACCGCTGCCAGTATCACCAGCGTAATGATCAAGATGGCTGCAAGCAACCATGCGCCATTGTCTTCAGACGTGTCCTGATCTTCCTCTTCTTCCCCCGTCAAAGCACTGGAAAAAGAGAGATTGACCATGAATATGCGGCTCTCCCTGGCGGCCCTTCCGGATGCAGCCGTATAAGTTACCTCGAGGGCGTGCTGTCCCTCGTTCAGGTCCAGGATCACAAGGTTTCCGCCATCGATCTCGATCTCGTCTCCCCCATCCAGTCTGTAGCACAGATATCCGGGAGGACCTTCGTCGAAGACCGAGACAATGGCCGACAAGCTGGTCTCGTTGAAGATCGAGCCCTGCAGCCTTTCGGACAGAATGATCACCGGATCGTCAAGGTCAAGCGTCAGGACCTTCATTATAGGAGCTTCCACATTTCCTGCCCTGTCCACCGAGTAATACCGGATCTCATGTATCCCGTTTCCTTTGACAATGATCGGTCCTGTGTAGAGCCTCGGGCCGTCCCTGTCGAGCTGGTAGTAGCTCCTTGAATAACCGCTTGTCCTGTCGCTGCCGGTCAATGTCAGTGTGATCGATGATAAGTAAAGGCCGCCTTCCCCTTCCTCCCCGTCGATCGTCATCGATGTCTCGGGAGGGTCCTTGTCGATCTTTACATAACCGGCCCTCACCGCTTCGGTGTTGCCTGCAAGGTCCTTCGTATAGAATTCCAACTCGAAAAGACCGTTGTTGATGATATTGACGGGGGCGCTGTATTCCTGCCATTTCCCACCGACTATACGATACTGTGTGGTCTCGATCCCGCTGTAGCCTTCCTCCCGTACGAGCTCGACCTGGACCGGAGAGACGAACCAACCCAGGTCCCCTTCCGTCCCATGTACGACCATACTGGTCGATGGCCCTTCCCGGTCGATCATGAAGCTTACGCTCCTCTTCTCCTCAAGATTCCCGGCAATGTCAACAGCATGATAGGAGAAGGAATGCTGCCCATTGGTGCTGATGACGGGGGGATCCTTGGGGTCGTAAATCGATGCCTTGCCGTCTATCTCGAGCCGGACCTCGCCCGGCCCGCTCGTCGCGTCCGAGGATTGGAACCGGAGTTCGACGGGCGAAACGTACCACTCCTCACTTCCCATGTCCCCGACCATGAAATGATCGGTCTCCGGGGATACCTTGTCTATCTTGATCTCCATGGATCGGGGGACCTCGAGGTTGCCCGCGATATCAAGGGACCTGTACGATACCTGATGCACTCCATTATCGCTGATGTTGAAGGGACTGCTGTACTCCGTCCAACCTCCCTGGTCCAGGGTGAACTCCGTCATCATTACCGACGATGTCTGGTCCTCTCCGCTCAGGGCAACCTCCACATCCGAGACGAACCATCCTTCCAACCCTGTTTCCCCTGACAATGTGACCGTGGTGACAGGGTCGTTGTCGTCGAAGATGAACTCCACCCATGACGTCGATACTACGGTCTCGCATCCATCCTGGGTCGCTCTCGCCGTCAAGATATGCGGGCCGGATACCAGATGGAGGTCCTCCATCTCCAGCTTCCATACCCCGTTCCTTATGATGGTGCCCATCAGGTCCCCGTTGTCGATGCGAACCTTGACCTGATCGATCTCCTCCGAGACCGGACCATAGAACGTGTATGTCGACCCGACCATGTCGTGGCTCATTGGGGAGGCTATGCTTACATGGCCGACCAGACCCTTGATGCAGAAGTTCGAGCTCTCGTTAATGTAATAGAGGTCGCTCCACCGCGTACCATTTTTAAAGAAGCTCTGATTCGGGGCCGACAGGGAGGTGACCCAGCTTTCATAACCTGGCTCCCTTGTAGGAGGGTCGAGAAGCAGTGGAACCTGGGAAGTCCGGTCATATGCGATGCCGCCTCCGCTGACGTTCAGAAGGATGTGAAAATCATTCCCCTCGATCAGTTCCAGCGGCTCATCGAACATGATGGTGTGCAGGCCGATCCTCTCGTAATATGAACTGCCGGTCCAGAGAAGTTTCGCCAGTTCTCCGTCCTCGAAGTCGTCGTATATCTCCACCCTGGCCGTCACTCCTTCATCCGTGGTATAGAAACTGACCCCTTTCATCTGCTCGTTCCTCTCTGCAACGTACGAATTGAAGGCCTCGGTGGAATTGGTCCATGTGTCCCTCCAACCATGATAATCGTGAAAATAAGCGCTGTCGAAGGCAAGGTAGGAGACGTTCCTGAAGGAGACCGCTCCCAGTTCCGGATGTTTACAGGCCCATTTGTCATAATATGATATCCAGAAGTAGCCTTTGTCTCCCCATTCGGACCCCCAGCTGTTTTTGATCAGCCATGCACCGGCAAGAGGGGCAGGGGTTGTTTTACTGTCATCCCAACCAATAATGGCTACCGAGTGGTTCGGGTCCCGGTTGTCCCATGGAGGTTGGTAATGGGCGTGGGTGTCGTCCCTGAGCCTGGGATCAGCCAGCAGGGAGGTCCCAACTGATCCGTGCTCCATCACGGCCCTCTTGATATCATCGATGCCGTTGAGCTCGTCGTCCATCGTGTACCATTCCACATGCATGGGGTAGTATCGATGGTAGTTCGGAAGGCTCAACTCAGGGGGGTCATCGAAGTTCTGACCGTCCCTGTCCCTCACCGCTCCATCTCCTCTAGATAGGTAGGCCGCTGCCACCCGGTAATCCCCGCCGTAATGAACCCATATTCCGCTGTCCCCGGGGGGATCCCTGTCGAAATTGGTGAAATTGTTGAACCCGTTCCACCAGTCAAGATGGTACTCGGCGAGGTTAGGTTCGGTCCGGTTCCCCTCCACGGCTTCCCATAGACCCGTTACCATCAGGTTGCTTTCCATAGCCGCCATGGTTCCGTGGGTCCAGCAGGTGCCGCCGTTCTGGATCTTGACCGATGATACGTAGTTCTCGCCGTTATATTCCCTCAGGTCGAACCTGGAAGGTATCTCCATGTCGTCAACGGCCGAACCGTGCCCCGGCAATAAGATCACGATCATGGGAACGGCGAGAAGCACTGCGATCAAGAAACCTGTCAACGTACGACGGAACATCTCCTTCAACGGACCAGCTCCCTTTGTAAAGCCCTGGCTAACGATTAAATACTGTCCCTTTTCTTTTAAAAGGGTTATGGTGCAGGGATTGAACATCTAATCCTGCTTCCAGGTTGTCAGCTTCACTCCAAGGATGAACACGACAACTGCGAATATGGCGATCGGGAGCATGTTCCAGAGTGCCTCGCTTGTGTCGTTGAACAGCATGGCATCACGGAGCCCTTCGTTCACATAGTAGAGAGGCAGGATCTTCGCGAATACCTGCAGGAAATCGGGGAAACCGTCCACCGGGAAGAAGGATCCAGAGAGGAACATCATCGGAAAGGTGATCACATTACCCAGTGCGGAAGCTGCCTGGGGCTCCTTCACGAATCTCACGACTAGCATTGCGAGACCGCTGAAAGCGAACGCTTCGAAGATCAATATCACGAAGAATATAGGATTCAGATGGAGAATGGAACCGAAGATCAGCCAACCGATGAGGAGTATCTCCGCTGATGCAAGGGCAGCCAGAAATAGCTGGAAAATCATGTTGGAAAGTATCCATTCCCCCCTTGAAATGGGTGTTGTGGAGAGCTTTCGGAAAACTCCTTTCTTCCGCAGCTCCAGATCACCGAAGATCGTCCCGAAAACTGCTCCGGTCATGACGGTCAGGCCTATGACACCCGGAATGAAGAAATCGATGTATTCGTAATTGTTGGTGAAGACATCATCTTCACTGAGAAGGACGATATCACGCCCCCCGCTCATCTGTTTGTTCATTTCCTGAATGACCGAATAGAGGATCGATCTCTTGACCTGGGTCGCCTGAACGGAGGGATCTATCTTCACGGTAAGGTTGACGGTCTCGTTCGTATCTCCCATCAAGCTCGATCCGATGGATCTTCCGTAACCTTCCGGTATCACAACGACGAAATCCACGTCATGGTCCTCGATATAATCATCCACATCCCGGTCGGCAGATATCTCCCTGACATTGAAGGCATCCACGTCCCTTAGGGCAAGGGTGAAATTCTCGGAGATCTCCGATCCGTCCATGTCCTGTATATACAGATCATAGACGGTTTCATCAC
>JBLIRH010000027.1:0-27534 GCA_049472215.1 Thermoplasmatota archaeon
AGCAATACGGTCGCGGATAGCACCAATATTATGGCTATTGCAGCGGAAAGGGCGGACCTGTGTCTCATACGGATACCCGTTCTACATTGGGCCGTGGAGGATAAAAACATTCCCTGCCTTGTTCGGTATTCCTGGATGTAGCTATCTGCTCTTTCAGGATCTGTGAGGGGGATAAATCCCCCGGCGATGAGTGTGATCGCCGCAGTTCATCTGCTCAAAATTATTCCTTTCCCTTCCTTTTGGATAACGTTGGGATATCAGGTTTTAACGGTCACGATCTTTTCCATATCATTCTTTATTGAACCTCCAATCTCCGGACCAACCACTCAACGGAAGGATCCCACCCGATATCGTTGTGTTTCGAATAAATAATAAGTTTCCTCATTCTATCGATCATTTTCGGATGAGATCTCAGGGCGTCTAAAAGGATCTCTCCGGAGAACAACAAAGGTATTTGTTTCCTGGGAAGGCTTGCATCAATGAAAAATGTCGGATCCATTTTTCCATATTTCAACTTGACAAGGGTGGAAAGAGAATCTCTGATGTTCATACAGGCATGAAGTCCTGCCCTGTCCGCTGAATATTCCATCGATCTCGACAGACGTCCGTTGAGGAATAAGAGCCTGTAAATATACAAGGGGATGAACAGGATCCAGGGTAGTGTAAGGAACGTTCGCCCTAAAAGTGTTTTAATGGTGAAATGGAAAAGTTTCACATGTCCCAGTTCGTGACCCACCGTGAACAATATCTCTTCATCGGTCATTTTGTCGATAAGTCCCTGATTCAGAATAACGGCCGGGAACAGCACTCCTCGAGTATATGCATTGACCTCCTCGCTGGGATCGATATAGATCCTCGGAAGCTTGATGCCAAGATTTTGGGCTGCCCTTTTACAGATCGAATGGATCCTGGAATAGTTATTGTCATTGACCTTCAATCCCAGGGTTTTAAGATGATCGTTCTCTGTCTGAACCCACAGGATAACGATCACTATCGTCAGGGAGCCCCAAAGGCAGCATAATCCTCCGGTTAGGGTGCTGAGGCCAACAAAGATGATGGTCCCGAAGATGCTTGCCAATATCAGGTTGATCCATTCTCCCGGGTACCGGAGGCTTGCCCTTGAGAGCATTACGACATCAAGGTTTCGCTCACTAATAAAACAATTCCAGGTTCATCCCAGCAGGTTCCCGGCCGCCCTTCTCAGGGTCTCGAAGTCAACTGCAGTACCGCAGTAAGGGCATTGAGTATATCTCTTATTGACACCGTCTATGTCGACCATTCCGTGACACTGGGGACACAGGTAAGGTATCGCGGTTCCGCGCTGCTGGAGCGTATCGAAGAGCTGGTTCGCATTGACGTGGATGTGCCTGGAGACCTCCTCCTTCAGCTTCCTCCGGCACCTTCCCGCGTCCTCGAACATGTCGAGCCTGTCGTACAGGAACGCAGCCTCCTCCAGGCGATATGAGGCCTCCAGGTTCCTTGCCCTTATCACCATCGCCTGCCGCTGGCGTATCCTCTCCATCTCCTGCGCCCTTCTTATATGCGCCTCCCTTGCCATGTTCTCCTGCCTTCTGAGCATCTCGTTCCTCTTGTACTCCGGTGACTCTTTGGTGATCTTGTGGGAGTACACAACTGTGAATATCACGCCCAGTATCAGCAGAAGCAGTCCTATGAGGGCAACGAAGGAAGCGCCAAGACAGAGGAATATGAAGGAGTCCCCAAGCCCCTGTTTCTGGAGATCGATGTCAAGGTCGTTGATGGTGACATCCTCCGTGTAGATGTAGACAAAGAACTCGTACTCGTCGAAGATCGACGTTCCTTCCAGGTTGAAATAGTAGGTCTCCGGGGTGGTTCCGCTGCCTTCGTATATCTCGTCCCCCCAGTAATCCTCCACCCTGAACCTGACGCTGACGTTGGCCCCCCGCTTCTCCTTGATGATCATCCTCATGTCCTCGTTCAGCCTTGAACCGATGGAGTATAGGCTGTACTCATCGTAGTCCCTGTAGAAGTCGTCCTCCGTATAGACCGTCACCCATTCGGTGTCCTGGGAGGAGAAGATGGCAAGCATCCCGCTCAGTATCAGGAGCAGAGGTCCGATGAATATCATTATTATCCAGATGAAGCGGACCCTTCGAAAATGCTCGGTATTTCCGATCTCTACTCCCCTCTGGAGTAATCGACCTTACTACTATTTGAAAAGAACCGTCAATCCCTCATATCCTTGTCCAGCTTTTGTCTGAGGAGGAGGAATGTCTCCCTGTCGATCTCCTCGTCCAGGTATTTTTCCAGTATGATCATCATCATCTCCGCGGCAAGCTTGTCCCTCGAGATGTGCTCATAGCAAGGATCACCACCGTCCTCGGTCTTCCATATGGCCTTTCGCTGCCTCAGCTTCTTCAGTCCGTAGTTCACCTCTTCCCGGGTGAATCCGGTCAGCCGTATGAGCTCCTTCCTTGATATGCCGGGGTTGTCCTTGATCACAGCGAGGAGCCTGCGATGTTTTGATCCCAGCCCCTCCTTTTCCCGACCCGGTCCGGGAATTTCACTACCCTCCGAAAAATAGCAGTTCCTGTTACCCTTCCTTATCCTGCTGACCTTTTCCTCCCCCTCCAGGTAATCCAGATGATATCTCAGCGTCCCCCTGTTGAGCCTGAAGACCTTCAGCAGCCTGCTGAAGGCCACCCCTGGGTTCTCCGATATGAAGAGGTGAAGCTTCTCCCTTGTGTCGCTTCTGTTCCCTCTCTCTCTCTTCATCAGCTACCCCTCGCTAGACCCAAAGGCCCTCGCTCATGTCTCATCTCCTTCCATGTATGAATCGATCAGGTCCGAGAGCTCCTCGAAGCTCTGGCGGTCCATTTCTCCCTCATGAAACTTCCTTTTCAACTTGGAATGCATCTTCTTTCTGTCCATCGTGAATCTGCTGACCTTCTTCCATGAGAGGGCCTCCCTCTCGATCTCCCGGTATTCCTCCTCGATGGAGAGTTGGGGCCCTGCCGGAACAGGGCCCGTTTTTGCTGTCTCCTCTTTTCCGAGCGATCCATACGATCTCTTCTCTTCGGGCAGGGACCCGCCTCTGACGGATCCCGGGATCTCCCTGCTGAAGTCCGGGGATACTCCGGTCGAACGAACGGTAGGCACGACCGTTCTCTCCTTTGCGGGATGGATCATCCTGCGGACTGGCCTGTTACGGGGCTGTTTCCTTTTGCCTCTCATGTAGAACCCCCAGACCGCTACAGCTATGAGTATGCCAATTACGGCCGAAGCGATCAGAATGCCGTAATACCAGATGCCGGGGCCGTCGGGTCCTTCGGGTGCAGGACCTATATCGACCGGTCTCGATACCACATACCACTCTCCTGCCAGGGTCTCGGCCTTCAGTTCGATATCGTACGTTCCCTCCTCTAGCTCCAGGGCGATCGAGGGGCCGCTTCCGCGGTAGGTGCCTTCCACGAACCATCTGTACTCCAGGAATTCCTCTCTACCGTCCGTGAGGTCCCTAATTTCAAAGGTCACTTTCCCTGCGGTCAGGTTCTCCCAGCCTCCTATGTCAATGACCCCGTATCCCGGTTTCTCTTTTGGCTCCCCCGAAGCCGATTTCACGATGAGGGTGAAGCTCTGTCTGTCCGAATATCTGCCGTCGGATACGATGATGGTTATGAATGCGATACCGATATCATCATCCTCCGGTGTGCCGGAGAGGGTGTTCCCGTTCAGCACGAGCCAGGTGGAATCTGTTACCAGGGTCCAGTTCAGAAGCTCCTTCGGAGTATCCCTGTCCATATGGCTGATCTGCTGGGCGTAATGCTCACCTGCGACAGCCTCGATGAGGTCTGTCTGCGTGATATGGGGCCCGTACATGATAGCCGGTCCCGGCTGGATCCCCTCACCGAAATAATGCGGCGTCATCCTGGTCGTTCTTGGATAGCTGTCCTTGCCCGAGGCGCTCCCCGACACAAGATATGGGACATCCACAATACCGTCCCGGTCCGAATCGGGTGTTGTCCAATCGCTCCAGTGATTTCCGATAAGGCCGTTGTTCCAACCGCTCCTCGTCCCGTTGTCCGTGGCCTGTTTAGACTCCCACTCGCCGTTGCCGATGAGATCGTTCCCGAAGATAAGGCTCGAGCCGCATCCCTCATCTATCTCGATGGCTCTTTTGGAATTGTTGATGATGAGGTTCCCGGTGATCACTGCCGATGAAGGAGCCCCGTTATAGCTGAGCCTGATACCGGCCAGGGTATTCCCCCCGATGGTGCAGTTCTCCACCTTCTGCGGTGCGTCGCTGTATATCCAGACCCCATCCTGTGAGTTGCCAGCAACGTAGCAGTTCACCAGATTGTTGGTATCGTAGGCACCGCCGATCTGGAAACCCATGCGACCGTTCTCCGAAGCCGTGGAGAACCGTACATACTCCCTATCGGAATCCCATATCTCCCACCCGTTGACCCCGTTCCTCTCTGCCCTGCAGTAGAAGAACTCGTTGTCCGGTGAGACGAAGAACCCGAAACCGTTGTATCCGTTGTCGTTGCAGAACAGATTATCGAAGGAATTGTGGGCCGATCCCGTCATGAAGATGCCATGCTGCTCGTTATCGGTCGATATGGAATCATGGACCCAATTGTACGAGGAATCCTTCAAGTAAATCCCGAAGTAGTTGTCATGGAAGTAGCAGCCGAATACCTCGTTGTGATCGGAACGGACCTCAAGGCCCGCCGTTGCTACCTCCTCCCCGGACCATCCTGTAGGGAGCCCGCCGGTGATGTTCAAACCGGATACGACGCATTCATCTGCATCAATGACCAGGGCGGTCGAGCCGCCCCCGTTAATGATCGTGGTGTTCATGTCGGTCCCGTGGAGCTCCACGGTCTTATCAAGAACGATGTTCTCGTAGTATACGCCCGGGTGGACCACGATCCTGTCTCCCGGAGAAGCAGCTGTCAATGCTCCCACTATGGAAGTATAGGTGAACCCGGGCCCCACATTGAGGTCGCTTCCCCTGGATGGAGGCCCCTCCATACCCAACGACAAAGGACAGGCCTGCAGGAGCAGAAGGGAGGCAGCGGCCGCTGACAGGATGTAAATGAGCTTTCTCTTCGGTCCGTCCCCGTCTGGCATGAATGTCTCTCCCTGGTTCGGACACATCATTGTTTTCGTGGTAGAAACGGTTTATCACCGGGTCGTTTTCACGGCTGGCTCGGTCCGGATATTTATGGATTATCTCCAATTCGACCTGATCCCACAAGATCATTTCCAGGTATCCAGAAGGTGTCCAAACAGGGACAACAAATGGGCTCTGAACGGGCTTGAAAAAGTTCTTTCCGGAGCGCTGCTGTAAGGTTTCATCTGCTGGAGTTTTGTTCAGGAACTGAAACTCCGGGGAGCCGAAATGCACATGTGTAAATATTGTTCAAAGAACGAACCACAATTGTTATAAATGCATAAAATAAGTATTATTTCCATGGACAAACCCTATGTGATCCGATTCTCCGAGGAGGAGGCAAGCGCCCAGGAACCTCCCGAGGAGCAGGTCATGGTCGATAGGGTGGTTTCCTACTTCTCCCGTCCCGACCCTGAGGGTCATAGGAGGAGGTGGAAGAAAAGGAAGAAGACAGCGGAAGATGAAAAGGTGGACTATTATTACGTCTGATATCCTTACCATCCCATCCTCTCGATCTCGGCCTCCATCTCGGCTATGATCTCTTCAAGGGTCGGTTTCTTCTTGTGAGCCGTCGTGGTGTCGATCCTGCTTGCTTCCAGGGAAGTGATCCTTCTAAGGTCGTGATTGACCTTCGCCCTTTCGTCAACCTTGCTGACGGGTATCTCCGATATGACCTCTTTCAATTTGGACCTCAGGTCATCCTTTCCTATTCTCCTCGTCCTTCTGCCTCCGGCTGAAGGGTTCCTAACGCTGGCTCCCTGCATCGTGCATCCCTAATGGTCCATTGTCATCATCCATATTAAAAAGTATCAGTGGCCAGGGGGTATTTTTCCAGTGGAACTCGGGATACCCGAACAACGATTCATTATTTCTACATCCTGTCCATAGCCCCTCAAGGTGTCCGAAAATGGCGGAGATGACGGAGATCGACCTCAATGATTTCGTTGACTATCACAGGACCTTCCTTTCCCATGCAGGGGGAGACGAGGGTATGGCCGTGAGGTACTTCCTCACGGACAGCAACTCCCTTCACGCCAAGGTTCATTTCGGACCCCGCTCGATGGGGCCACCCGGACATGCCCATGGGGGGGCAATGGCGGCGGTTCTTGACGAAGCAATGGGGATCGCATGTTTCTTCAGGATGATCCCCGTCGTGACCTTGTCTCTAAATATCAGATTCTTCCGGATGCTTCCCCTCGGGACGGAAGCGCACATCGAGACCACAGTGCACGAGGGGGACGGTAAGGATATCTCCGTGATCGGCCGCCTCTACGATCCCGATACCGGAAAGGATTTCACCGTGGCGAACGGGACCTACAGAAAGCTGGACCTTTCGAGGTTCGGCTCGTCGGGCCTGAACATCCTAACAAGGCTGGAGTGATGTCACTCCTCCAGGCTCCGGGAGAGGGTTGCCATCAGGGGGTCTCCCTCGACCTCTTCGTAATATTCATCATCCTCATCCCCGCGGCCCCTTACGAGTAAAAGGATGGCGCCGATGAGTATTCCCACCAGAAGTATCGTTATGATGGCAATTATGAAGTAGAGGTCCCCGGACCTCTCATCCTTCACGTCGTCATCGTCGACGTCGTCATCATCGTCCGGTCCGGGCCCGGATCTCTCCTGGATATCCAGCGAGACTGTGCTGGTCAGGATCGCCCCCCACCTGTCCTCCACCGTGATATGAACGATGAACTGCCCTTTTCCAGTGAAGACATGGGTCAGCTCCTCCCCTGGCGTCCACTCCTCGGCCCTGCTCCCGTCCCCCCAATCGACAGTATAGGCAAGGGGGTCCCCGTCTGGGTCGACCGCTGCCGTGACGGTGAACTCAACGGTCTCGTTCAAGTAGAATGGTCCTTCGGCATCGATGCCGAGTCCGACAGGGGGCCTGTTGACATTCAGGACCGTCAGATGGAAGTAAACCGTCCTATAACTGTCCCACTCCCGGTTTCCTTTCCAACCCAGTTCGGCCGTGAAAAGTGCGACCTCATCGGTCACCTCCACTCCAAAAACCGTGGCGGTTGTCCCCGATATCGAGATCATGTCGTGCGGATCGTCAAGCTCGATGATCGAGGACTGCGTGCCATTCTCGAAGATGAAGTAGATGGTCCACTCCTCTCTTTCGAAGATGGTCATGTTTATATGGTCGCCCTCGCGGTAAATGGAGACATTCTTGCCATCGAAGGAGATCCCGGTGAGTGAGGTCTCCGTCTGGACATAAATGTTAATGGTTAAATGAACCCGCTGAACGGCGGAACCGTTGTCATCCATGATCGTGAGATTCGTGGCTATGAGGCTGACATCATCGAAGGTCGTCAACATCAGGGTCCCGTTGAACAGAGTGAGCCCGTGGCTCGGCTCTTCAAGTTCGAGGAGGACATCATCACCGTCGATATCGGTCCATTCGATCTCGCCCATGAAGGGCTCCCCGAACTCGAGATGGAATACGAAACCGTTCTCATCGGGAATGTGCCGGGTCCCGTTCACCACGATGGCATCGATCGACGGAGCATCGTTCACCGGTGCGACCTCGAGAACGACATCGAAATAGAATACATCTGTGTCATCTTCGGTTTCCCATACCCCGTCCTTTCCCGGACCCCGGCAATGCCCTGAGAAGATCAGTTCACCGAACCAATTTTCTCCGATGTCTCCGTTCAGGTCAAAGGATACAACCCCATTCTCGACCATGGCATACCATTCATAGCTTCTCGGACCAACAACAGAAAATTCAAGGCCATGCCCATCCGGGTCCCAGATGTACTCCTTGAGGTCCAGAACATTTTCGGCAGGATCATCCTCATTGACCTGGACGATCGGGATTGTGCCGTTCATCTCTATTGGTTCATCAAGCTCCGTGACCTTGATCCCCTCGAGGTCCCAGTACCCCCATAGTTCAATTATCGAAGCCGTGAACTACTGCAGCTCGTCCTCCGGGTCTATATTGATCACCACCTCCCCGATCCAGGGCTCCTTCCACACTGTGAGGTCCACTTCGATGACAGAAGGCATCAATCCCGACGGGGCATCGATGCTTACCCCTAGGGCCCCCCCGATGTGCCTCAACCCTCCGTCAAGGTCCTCGTAGAGCAGGATATCGAAGTCCTCCGCAGCCTCGGACCCGATATTGTGTACCTTCACGGTGACTGTCCCGTTCTCCTTGTCCACCGTGACATCGTCCTCCTCATCGAATGCGGGATCGGGCATGAGCGGTCTGAGGCCGGAACCGGCCTGAAGCTGCTCGATTGTCACGAGGTATTCGATATCGCCGGGCAGCTCGAAGGGAACCTTCTGCCCCCTGGTGAGGAAGGTGAAATTGACGATCTGTTCGTCCCTCTCCCGGATGCCGTCACTGTTCTCATCCGGTCCTCCGACCATCCGGTAATTGCCGCCGATCTCAAGGGCCCACGGAACGATCGCAGCCTCCCTGCCCTCCTCGAAGAATCCATAGAACGAGATGTTGGCCTTCCTGGAGTTCGCGTCGCGGACTATAGCGGCGAAGTCCCTCTCCAGTCCCGAATACGTGAACTGGGGGGCGAGCAGCGCCCCTCCCACGCTTCCCCCCGTGAATATCAGGAATGGATTGGCAACCCCGATGAACAGGGCCCTGTCCGTTGCCGAGGCCTCGGTGGTCATCAGGGGGTAGCACTTCCTTATGTAATGGTAGCCGATCTCGCAGCTGTCGACCACGGTGTGCGGCCTCCACAACGTTGAGCTTGGCCCCCCTCCCGGGAGGCCGTATCTGTCGAGGATGCTCTGGTATGTCGAGACCGCTTTGCTTCCGAGTATGCTTCCGGCCCACTCCCTTGTCCCCGCATCCGGCCTCGGCACGGGGTTGTCAAGATAGTCCTGGGCGATCTCCGCCTCAAGTCTGAGAGGCTCCAGAAATGTCAGGTTCCTCGTGGCATCGAAGGCGGTCTCGAGCAGCGTCGTGATATATGATTTGTAGTTCTGGGGAGACCAGTCGTAGTTGACGGAGCCGGCCGGATGGGCGGCGGTATACCAGTTCGGTGAGTTGTGGCCGCCTATCTCCCCGTCGGGCCATCCGATCCCGGCCGGTATCACGCCCTCCGGCTTGTCCTTCTCCGTGGACAGCGCCGCCTGCACCCAGCAGTCGGCCCAGTCAACGATAAGCTTCTGGACCTCGGGATCGTTGGAGTACCACCACGCCCAGAGTGCCGGAAGGACGGCCCTGAAGTTTATCCATGAGTCCTCTGCCTGTCCCCCGGTCCCAACCCTCGTTGCCGACAGGTAGTTGGACCTGAACTGGTACCATCCCTTCTCGTTCTCCCCCATCCAGAGGTCCCTCATAAGTACGGCCGTCTTGGTCGAGAACTCGATCCATTTGGGATTCCCGAAATCGACCGCCACCATCATCGGCAGGGAGTCCCCGGTAAGCTCGGCCGTGTGCTCGACATCGGCGAACGCCTCCGAATATCCAAGGGACATGTTCACCTGGCCGCTCTCGAGCATCCCTGTCACGAAGCGGCCGGCGCCCTCCAGCGACTTGTCGTCGGCACCCTCGGAGATCAGGGCGTCGAATCCGAAGAGCCCGATCATCTCGACATCGTCGGTCCATCCGCCCCCGAGATAACCGTTCTCCTGCATCCTGTTGTCGACCCACCAATCGGTGACGTCGTACAGCCACCCGAGCTCCTCGTGCATCAGCAAGGCCCATGCGGGGGCTTCGCCGAATCCCTCGTTGTAATGATGAAGGGTCCAGTTGTCATATACTCCGGTGGTCGAGATAACCGGTGTAGGTATCTCCCATGTCGGTTGGTCCTCCCTTGTCGTATCCAGGTACATCCTGATGTACGGATTCTCCGGGTCCAGATGTCTTAGGCCCTCCATCATCTCGAGCGCCGTCCCCGACGCTGATGTCCATCGGTGGGGGTCCAGGTTCATCAGGCACCTTGCCGCCCAGAGGCGCATTTTGGGGTAAAGAGGAGATCCAGGAGGTATCATGTTCAGGAGGACGAAGGCCTTTCCTGCTTCGAAGAAGTGGTTCTTCGGGTCCTCCTGGTCGTAGAGTATCCGCTCGAACTCGAACTTGAGACCGCGGTTCGCCAGGTCGACCTGGATGAGGAGCTCGACCTGGGCCATGTCCCCCCGGATATCCGGGATGTTCCTGATATCATCCTCGGCCCTTTTCAGTATCTCGATCTCGCGGTCAAGAGGCAGGGCTCCAGCCAGGATGAGGCCTAGCTGCCCTCTTGCCAGTTTGTTCCTGCCCGTGAGCTCATTCTCCATGGAACGCTTCCAGTGCTCGAAGGCCCCCTCGAGGTTCCCCGAGTTCAATCCTGTGATGGCGCTCAGGACCTGAGTGTCCATGATATCTTCGTCCGCATCGAACCTTCCCTCGATACGGTCGATCGGGAAGTCGGGGAAGGGGTAGATATCCATCCCCATTACCGAGGCGTTGGTAAAGGGTCCGCCGATATACTTCCAGGGACCGGTCCCTGCGGAATACTTCTTTGTGCCGGTGGACATCCAGACGCTGTAGGAATAGGCCGGGTCCTTCGCCAGCTCCTGGGCCAGCAGGTCCAGGTACCGGTCGTCATTGCCCGTCACGTTGACGATCATGTACCCTTCCGTGACCTCCACCCTGAGATAGTACGGGACTGCCATTCCGTAGTTGAGGTAGGTGAGATCCGGGTTTCGAGGGTCCGGCGAGAAGGGGAAGTACATGGACCTGTGGACCGTGTGGAACGCATCTGCCCCCTCGAGCAGCCACCGGTCGTTCACGGAGACGTTCATGGAATAGACGCCCTTCTCGAGGTCCCCGAGCCAAACCACCAGCCTGTAGGTGCCGTTCGGCAGATCGACCCTGAAGGAGACCTTATCCTCCGATCTCAGGCCGTCAACGGTCAGGTCGTTCCCGTACTCGCCGTAGACCCAGCTCCTCTGCAGTACGTGAGGGTTGACCTCAACGAGCATCCTTGGCGTCACCTGGAATTCGCTCGCAGGTTCAAGGAGCCCGAACCCTCTCTCGGAGGTGTAGGTCACGGATGACGTGACCCCCTGGAAAAGCTCCTTGACCGGCGATCCCCTTGATCCGAAATCGAAGTGGAGCGACGGTAGCTCCTCGGCAGCGGCATCACCCCCGGCAGGTCCGGGAACGGAAGCCCACATGCCTGTTACGGCAAGGATGATCATCATGAAAATTGCGACGGGATTTGACGAACGCATCTGAGACCCCCCATTATCCATCGGGATGGAGTGTATTTAAAATTGAGCCCCAGAAGTATCTCCGGGTCACATCATGGTACATGTATAAGCGGACAAATGGAAATACTGGCATATCCATAAGGTACCACGGTAGAATGTCGCCGAAGAGGAAAGTTCTCGATCTGGAGAGGACCCGTAAGGCACTGGAAAATGATCAGGAAGCCTTGAGGAGAAATGAAAAAATGCGGAAATTGAGCATCGAGCGGAATTCGCTTCTAGAAAGGACCGAAAAGCTGACGATCGAAGAAGGGTCCCTCACCTCGCAGAGCATGGAGTACATGGAATCCGTCATAGACGATTACAGGAACGACCTTCAGGACCTTGAGAACTCGATAAAGGAATACAGACTTTACATCAAGAGATTGAGGGACAGGGAGAAGGCCGGTCTCTGATCTTTTATGGTTTCCATCTGATTATCGGAGTATTATTACAAATAATCCTTTGATTATGTATTAATTTTCATTGTACAATAACCCTTAAATAATAGTCCAAAAAACCCCCCAACTTTCTTTTATACTGCGGATGAGAATGTTCACCCGGAGTGATCCTCATGCGCAGAGAGGCCACCTACCTCACCTTGGCTTTATTGTTGATGCCCTTATCCTCCATCGTTTTACATTCCGTTAATGGTGGTGAAACAAGCACAACCTCCAATATCATCATCGATGGCGACATGGCCCTAGCCTCGTCGCCATTCGTATCATCCGGGGACGGATCTGCATCGAATCCGTACATGATATCCAACATCGCTATGGATTCGGGCTCCATCAAGATCACCAATACGACGAAGCACTGCGTGCTCGAAAACATCACATTCTCATCCGGTGATGCATATGCGATCTCCCTGGACTACACCAGCAATATCAGACTATCATGGATCACCATTGATGGGAGAAGGAACGCCCTTGAAGCGATCGACAGCAGCGACCTCTCCATCAGCCACATGCGCATCGTGAACATCACCCAGAGAGGACGGTCTGTGACCCTCTCCAACGTGGACACCCTCACCATCGCCCATTCCAGGTTCTCGGTCAATAATCCCGGAAGCCCGGCATATATCATGATGGACCAGCTCTGCTCCGGGAGGCTGGTCCGAAACAACACCTTCATAGGTTATTTCCTCAACATAGAGAAACTCTCATCAGGGGAGAAGGTGTTCGAGAACAGGTTCCAAAATTCGACCCTTGAACTCTTCAACTCCACCGAGGGCGCTCAAATAACCGATAACGAGTTCGTCTCCCCGCTCTACTTCGGCATCTTCTATCAAACATCGATCGGGGCCCTCTTCGAGAACAATTACTTCGAATGCACAGAGGGGATAAGGCTCGAGACCCCCGTTTACAACTATCAGGTTAAGACAATTGCAAGGAACAACACCTTCGAATCCTGCGGCAAGGGGATCTCGGTCGATACCCTCAATGTCATGTCAAGGCTGATCGGCTGGATCATGTATGACAATTATTTCTCGAACTGCTCGGGTCTTGCCATAGAAATAGGCTACGGGTTCTACAATATCGCCTACAACAACATATTCTATCACAACGCTGGCACCGATGACAGGACCCCCGGTGCCCAGGTGTCCCAGCTCTACGGAGGCACGGGATACTATGTGAACTCATGGACCCATGACGGCAAGGGAAATTTCTGGGCGAACCACAGGACCCCGGATGTGGACGGCAACGGTATTGTTGATGTTCCATACACCTTCTCTGTTGGTGGAGAGGACAAGCGTCCTTACAGCAACATAAAGATGGACACTGTGAGACCCGCGGTTGGCATAGTTGCACCATCCCCCGGTCGGATAACCGGGTCCTACCAGAGGGTCCAGTGGGATGCGTCGGACGAGAACGGGATCGGAGTGCAAAGGCTGATCGTGGACGGTGTCGAATACAACGTGACCGGAAAGAACCTCAAGAGCCTTAATCTTCAGAAAGGGGACCACGACATCGAGATCAATGTGACGGACAGCTACGGCCTTACGAACATGACATATGTGAACGTCACGCTCGAAAAGTCCACCGATATCGTCAACATCCTGGAGCCTGCCGACAAGGAGCATATATCCTCGATCAAGACCTTCTTCAATTGGACCGTCATACCGGCATTCCCCGTGGTCCAGCAGACCCTGGTTGTGAACGGCAAGGAGATCGCTCTGTCTCCCGAGGCAAGGAGCCATGAGGTCGAGATGACCGAGGGGATCAATACCTTGGTCCTCAGGGTGAGGGATGACGGCGACCTCGAATTGAGCTTCACGAGGACGGTCACCGTCGACCTCCGCCCACCGGTCATTGATGTGATCTGTCCCGCACCAGGGTCATACCTAACGAACGAGCTTGTCAAGTTCAGATGGTCCGTCCAGGATGAGAACACGGTGGCGATGGTCGAGACGAAACTCGACGGCGAGGATTGGGTCAAGAGAGATGTCACCGAGATGAACGTAATGACCTCAAAGGGCCCCCATACTTTCTCCATAAGGGCCCGCGACATTGCGGGCAATACCCTCTTGAAGGACATCCCATTTACCATCGGCGACGATCCCTCCCTGACGATAATCACGCCGGAGAACGGCATGGTGACAAGGATGAGCACCATCGAGTTCACATGGGACTACACCGGTGCATTCAACTACACGCGCGTTTTCGTCCGCGTGGGCAACGCCTCCCAGTATATCGATGTCGGCGGCTCCAGATCGTTCGATGTGATGCTGGAAAGGAGCACGAGGCACGAGGACGAAGGGATCTACTTCATCACCCTCAAGCTCGAGGACGAGTACGGCAACTACCTGGAGGCCTCCACGTCGGTGATCAGGGACAATACCGCGCCGAGGGTGGTGTTCGACCTTCCGGAGGAGTTCCCCAACACCAACAGGGAGAGTGTGGTGCTCAAGTGGAGAGGTATCGATGACTGGGGGGTCAGCTCCTATTCCATAAGGGTGAACGATGACGATTGGCTGGACCTCGGGACCGCAACCGAGTACGATATGGACCTTGACGAGGGACACTATCTGATAGAGGTCAGGGCCGAGGACCGCGGGGGCAATATCGGGAGAAAGGAGACGACATTCGTTGTGGACAGGACGGCCCCGAGCCTTCAGATAACGGGTCCGGAGGCCAATTCGATCCTGAAAACCCCCGAGGTCGTATTCTCCTGGAAGGTCTCCGATCAGATAGGCCTGGACAATGTAACCTTCACCATGGACGGGTCCGTGACCATAGATGTTACGGGAATGAGCATGCTGGCAAGGACCGTGCTGGACGAGGGTGAGCATACTGCGGAGATAACTGCGATCGATACCTGCGGGAACCTCAGGACCCGGCAGGTCCTCTTCACCGTCGATCTCACCCCGCCGATGATCGAATGGTCCGACCTGATACCCTTGTTGGTGAATGCCAGCAGCATACGCCTGGACTGGGAAGTTGCGGACCTGGTCGGTCTTGTCGAGCAGAGACTTCTGGTCGACGGTGAGGAACGATCCCTCGGGTTAGAAGAGCGAAATCTGACGATCGAGCTGGAAGACGGCGTCCATTCCATCGAGCTCATTGCGGTCGACCTCGCCGACAGGGAGTCCTCGAGCATACTGGATATAACCGTGGATACAACCCCGCCGACCATCGCCTTCGATCCGGAGAGATGCACAGTAGAGGATAATATCGCAAGGGTGTACTGGGAGGCCTCCGATGACACCTCCGGTGTACAGGAAGGCTCCATCATGATATCGGTCGATGGAGGGGAGTTCAAAACGATCCCTCTGGATGACAGGTACTTCACCGATGTTCTCCCACCGGGACTTCATGACGTTCGCGTCAAGGCCAGGGACAAGGCCGGCAACGAGGCTTCGGTGAAATGGGAGTTCACCATCGAGGAGCCCGAGAAAGCGTCCTCCGGCAAGGGCGGGATCGGTGGTGCGATCATCGTGATCGGGATCGTAGTGGTGCTTCTCGCCAGCGCTTCCGTGGTCATCTACGTCTTTTTGAGAAAAGGTGATAAGCAGAAGGGTGGCCCCGCGATCAATAAACCGCAGAGGCTCACCCTCGCCATACCTGCGGCCAGGGACAGGCCTGCAATGGGCCCCTCCTCCGCTCCGGCCCTGCCTTCAAAGAAGGTCGAGGAATCCAGCACAGGCACCGGCTATATAAGACCCGAGAAGAACGGGAACGGCAGACCCAGCACATTGAAGAACGGGAATGGCTCCTCGGACCTGACCAAGGACGAGAGTGCGGAGCAGAAAGCTCCGGAAGGTAACGGAGCGCCTAGAACGTGACGCCGTAGATCGGGCCGTACTTCCCCTTGAGATATTCGATGAAATGGTCCTCGCTCAGCTCGCTTCCCGTCACGACTCTGACCAGTTCGGAGGCGGGATAGAGCTTCCCTCTCTCGTGAATATTGGTCCTCAGCCACGAGAGGATCGGTGCCAGTTCGCCTTTCTCGAGGAGCAGATCGACCTCGAGGTCCTTTCTCATGGAAGCGAAGAACTGGGCTGCGTAGAGGTTGCCGAGGGCGTAGGTGGGGAAATAACCGAACGATCCGATGGACCAGTGGATGTCCTGCAGGCAGCCGCTCGAATCGCTTTCCGGCCGGATCCCCAGGTACTCTTCGTATCTGTCGTTCCAGGCCTGTGGTATCTCGGCAACGTCGAGCCTCCCTTCGAAGATGTCGATCTCGATCTCGAACCTGATCAGTATGTGCAGGTTGTAGGTGGCCTCGTCGGCCTCCACCCTTATGAGAGATGGCCGGACCTGGTTTATGCCCCTGTAGAACACAGAGAGCGGCATGGAAGCGATCTGGGGGAAGGAGGTCTGAAGCTCCGTGTAATAATGCTTCCAGAATGGCATGGACCTTCCGATGAGGTTCTCCCAGAACCTTGACTGGGATTCATGGATCCCGAGCGAGCACGCTTCTCCGAGGGGGGTGTGCATGTTCTCCTTGAGAAATCCCTGCTCGTAAAGTGCGTGGCCCCCCTCGTGTATGCAGGAGAACAGTGCGGGACGGGGGTCGTGGTCGTAATAGTGGGTGGTGATCCTCGTATCGTCCCCGGTCCCTATGGTGAACGGGTGCTCTGTCGTATCCAGGCGCCCCCTCTCGAAATCGTACCCCATATCGACGAGGATCCGCCTGTAGAGCTCATCCTGGACCTGCTGGGGATACTCTCCTGGGAACTGGATATCCTCCGCGTTGACTGCAACAAGCTTCTCTATGACGGGTACAAGCTTGCCCTTGAGCCTGGTGAACACCTCCCTCACCTGCTGCGTATGGGTGTAGGGCTCGTGGTCCTCGAGAAGCGCATCATAAGGGGTGTCCGTGTAGCCGACCTTTTCCGCTACCTCCATCTTGAGGACGATCATCTCCTTGAGCTTCGGAGCGAAAATGCCGAAGTCCCCCTTTTTCTTCGCCTCGATCCAGGCCTGAACGGAGAGAGGCTCGAGCCTTGCGATCTTGCTCTCCAGCTCCTCGGGGACCGCTGTCTTCCTCTTGTAGACCCGGGAGACCTCGCGGACGACCGCCGCTTCCTTGTCGGACAGGTCCGCGCTCTGAAGACTTGAGATCAGAGCACCTACCTTGGGATTTGTGATCTTCCTGTGGGTAAGCCCGGACAGGTAGGCGAACTGCGCCCCGCGTGACTCCGCCGCCATCCTGGGCATGTAAGTGTACTGGTCCCAGTTCAGGATCGAGGAGATATCTCCAAGGACAGAAACTTCATCATAGATCCCTAATAGCTCCCTGTACGCATCCGTCTTGCCTTCCATCGGTCGGTCAAGGGCCTGCATATTGTTATACTTGTTCCATTTGAATTGCCTAAAGGCCGTCGGAAAGAACGGCAAACCTTAAATAAACCCTGAAAGGGGCTACAGTTTTTCCGAATCCCTATTAATACTCATATCACCAATTGTATAATTGTAACTGTGAGGGACCAAAAGCGGTCCTTTGTTACAATAAAAGAAGGAGGTGGAAAACGTGATGAAGCCAACCGATATCGCATTCGCCCTCATGATCGTCGACGTGTTCCCATGGAGGCGAAGCAGGAACAACTATCCTCCTGTCCACTTTGACGCTTATCGTACGTAGCACCGATACTTGGGCAGCCTCCCCAACCTGGTCGCATAGGGAAACCCCAGAACGGGCCCGAAAGATCGTTCTGTCACCCGCAAGGGCCCGTTCACATCTTTTCGATCATTCAACTGGTATCTCCTGGGCTATGTACTGGACCTCGTACCTCTGGGTCCTCCGGCTCCTGTCGGAACGGAGGAGGCCGGCCCCGACCATCATGTTGATGTGGTAGTTCACGGTCGAAACATGGACCCCCAGGGAACGGGCGATCTCCTTCTGGCTCATGCCGGGGTTGAAGGCAAGAAGCTCGAGGATCATCGACTGGATATCCCGGTGGTCACCGGGCTCCACCCTCATCCCGTAGGGATAGAACCTCTTGTGTGTACCGTCGGTGACGGACCTGATGAACTCCCTCTGCTCCAGTACCTTGAGATGGTAGGTGAGGGTCCCGGAGTTCAGCTCCAGCATCTCCTTGATATGGGAAAAGTAGTCACCCGGGTTCAAAAGGATGTACTGGTAGATCCGCCCCCGCTCGAAGTTGTCCAGCACCTCGTCGCGCCTGATCCTGCTGAACAGGGGTATCAAGAGAAGGAACAGCCTCCACCTGCCGATGTCCGTGCTCATCGCCAATGCGAGGCCTCCGCCGATGATCAGCACCGAGGCCCCCGAGGCGACCCCCGCGGGTGACCTGGCAAAGGCAACTATCGCACTCTGCTCAGGTTCTTCGACAACCCTCAGGTCAGCGGTCTCTTCCCTGAAGACGCCCAGCCTTGTTATGGTGCATCGTACGACATGATCGCCCGGCTCCTGCGGCGCCGAGAAAGTGATCCCGAAGTCGCCGTTCCTGTCGGGGAACACCCGGTAAACGACATCTCCCACATGGATGTTGACGGCTGCAAGCCCCATCTCGGGATCTGACACAGGCCCCCTGAAAGTGTAAGCGACCTTTCCGTATGCCGTGACAGGTGCCCCGGGGCCGCATCTTTCCGGTTCGAGGTTAAGTTCGAGGTCGATCCTCTCCAGGGTCGACCCGAGGACCCATATTATGATCCGGTCGATGGATACGAGGCCCTCAGGATCGGTTACCCTCAGATCGACCGCTTGCTGCCCGGCGGCCATGAAAACGACCTCGATGATCTTCCCCTCGATGCCCGTCCCGTTCTCAAAGGTCCAATTGTAGGTCAGGTTGCGGAGGTCCGACGGGGTGTCCGTTGAACGTCCTCCGTCCAGAACGAATCCCTCTCCGAGGACGGTCTCGTTGTCCGGCCCTGCATCCGCCTGCGGGGGAAGGTTCTGGACCAGGACCTCCCAGAACAGTTTCGAGGACGCACCGTTGTCATCCGTCAGGACAAGCGAGATGATGAACTCCCCCGAGGACGGGAAAGTGTGCTCTAGCATGCTCCCGGTCCTGTCGGTCCCGTCCGGAAGCGACCAGAGGAAGGACCGGACCTCACCGTCAGGATCGGACGAAAGACCTGCATCGAGTATGAAGGTCTCGTCCTCGACGACCCTGTCGGGACCCTGCACCTTCGGCTCCGGGGCCAGGTTCTCGATGGTTATCCTTATCCTGTCGATCGAGGTCTCGCCGTCATCATCCTCAACTGTCAATGTAACGTCGTAAGTGCCCTTGCTCTCGTAGGTATGGAAGACCACCATGCCGTCCTTTCTGCCCCCGTCCCCCAGGTCCCATTCGTATCGAAGACTCTCGAGGTCCGACGGGGTGTCCGTTGAACGTCCCGCATCGAACCTGATATTGCTCGTTGTGAACTCTCCCCCTTCTCCTGCGTCGGCGACCGGAGGGAGATTGATCACCATGATCACCGCTCCGGTGGAGGAGGAATCGCCGTCATCGTCCGTGACGATCAGCTCCGCCGTCCTTTTTCCTTTGGTGGCATAGGAGAGGGTGATCTCCCTGTCCTCGAAGCGGTCCCCCCCCTCAAGCCTCCAGATGTACGAAAGCCCGTCGATGTCGGACCTGGTATCGCTTCCTGCTCCGATGAGGTCTACCACATCGTCCTCGATTACCTCGATCTTACCCTCTATTAGCGGCGCTTCCTCGCCATTGACAAGGACCCGTTCTATCATCGAGGCGGGAACGACGTTCAGCACCTCGATGTTCTTCATGACGCTCCCGACGGATCCCTCATCGTCCCTGGCCCAAAGCTCCACGGTGTACTTTCCCGAGATGGGATACGAATGGTGGAGAAATGGGTCCATTGACCAGCCTGTGACCTTGCCGTCGCCCAGGTCCCACATGTACTCCATGAGGGAGAGATCATGATCGCTGTCCCGGGTCGAGCTGGCATCGAAGGTGATCTCCTCGTCCTCGTGAAAGATGTTCCCGGTGGGGGAAATCACCGGTTCCGGGACCGAATTCGTCACATTGACCCTGATCGACGAGGTCCTGCATGCCCCATGCTGGTCGGTTACCTTCAGGACAATGGTGTATGACCCTGCGTCCCCGAACTCATGTTCCACCCTCGATAGGTTCACGCTCGCTGCAGTATCCGGGTTCGATTCGTTCGAGCTCGGGTCATTGAAATCCCATGAGTATATCAGTCCCGCATCCACATCCCTGTCCGTGTCCGTTGAGGGGCTCCCGTCGAAGAGGACCGCATCCCCTTCGATAATGCCAGCACCAAAAACGCCGTCCACCGAGTAACCCGATATCGAGGCCGTTGGGTAGAAGTTGATCAGGATCGGCTGGCTGCCCTGATTGTTGTCGGTATTGGTCTCGTTGGCGGGATCGTCCGGTATGATGTATGCGAATATCTCATGGTCCTCCCCATTTATCCCCTTTGTATCCCAGGATGTCCTGGCGATGTCATAGTTGAGCGACCTCACGTCGACGGTATCATTGCCAATGAATACGCCGCCCTCCCTCGGACCATCATAGAACTCCACCTCGGCCGACCCTTCCTCGAGGCCGAGGTTGAACACCGTCAGATTGATGAGAACGATGTCCCCCTCGTTGGGGACCTCCTCGGAAACATCCATGGTGGTCTGCTGGTTCTTGTACTTGTCCGCGTCATAGGTGTCGGGATAGACCAGAACCCCGGGACCGATCACGGCAGGGTCGACCTGGACGCTCCATATCGTCAGATCATGCCTTCCTATCCTGGTCCCGTGCCCATCAGTGCTTACCGTTGCAGGTCCATTTAGCAATGAAAGGGCGGTCAGCATGACCATGGCCGCGGCCAGAGCGGCCCGGAATCCGATCTTCCTTGCCATCTCTCCTCCTTGAACGCAATTCTCCTGGAAGGTTCATTAAACCATCGGAAGAGCGTAAACATATGCGTCTGCTGTCAGGGGATATTCCTCGACGTTTCCGGACGTGTCGGTGGCCCTGCATCTGAACTCGTAGAGCCCGGGCTCGTCGATATCGAACGCATAGCTTGTCAGGTTTGTATCCGTCATCCAATCCGTCCATTCCGTTGTATCCGGCATAACGGGGGGCTTGAACCTTGCCTCCGGGATGTAAACCAGATCGGTCTCAAGGTAGGCCCTGCGGAACTGCACATCGTATCTTAGCTCGCCAGCTCCTTTTGGATCGATCCCTTCCCATCTAACGACCAATGTTCGATAGGCCAGGTAAGCGAAGATACCGTCCTCCGGGGCGAAACCGGATGCGGCAGGATCGAAGTCGGGATGTATTATGATCAAGGGAGATGGATCGGTCACAGTGTATATCGGTCCGGGGATCGCCAGGGGAGGCAGGGGAAGCACACGGGAAACCGGCGTGGGATCGGAGGAGATCCTTTCATGAACATTCTCCCCGATCTCTTCCCTGACCATCCTGCCGAACATTATTGCATTGTAGATGTGGAGAGGGAGGGATAGGACAATGGTCCTGGCCTCCCCGATCTCGGACCATTCCTCCACGTTCCCGTTACGGTCCACGGCCCTGACCCTGAAGGCGTAGTACTGCTCATGGTGC
This sequence comes from Thermoplasmatota archaeon, assembly GCA_049472215.1. Taxonomy (GTDB): domain Archaea; phylum Thermoplasmatota; class Penumbrarchaeia; order Penumbrarchaeales; family Penumbrarchaeaceae; genus JAFGLL01. Next base: position 21,366 of record JBLIRH010000027.1, read on the forward strand.
ACCTCGATCCGGGTCGAAGTTTCGGTCGTGTTGGTTTTGAGGTCGCGCCACTGAGCATGAACTGGAGAGATAATGTTCGGTTCGACACCGTAGCAGTTGTCGGGCACTTTCCTGTATTGAACGTCGAAGTGGTCGATCCCGACACCGCCCGGATCGTCTTCACCCGCCCACTCGACCGCGAACGATGTTCCATATACATCGTAGAGAGGAGGTATCAGAAAATAAAGAGGAGCTGATATCGTGGAAGTGGGCGGGGTCGTATCCTCGTAGATGCCCGCGGGCGTGCTTTTCACAGAGAGTTCCGAGATGACAAGTCCAGTTATCGGTCCCGCGGCCATGAGCAGTGCAGTGATGATGATGAGGCCGGTCTTCATTCTCTCACCGCAATTTACATGCGGTGGAGCTTATTAATGGAGATTTGAACGCATCCGAAAGCATATTAAAGGTTTGCGGTGACGTCGGAGACCCTGTAATATATGGCACTGCCCTCTGAACGCTTTTGGACCATTCCCCTGGTCTCGAGGAACCTTATATGGGCGATCGCTTCCCCGAGGGCGAACCATTTCTGCATGATGGGAAAATCATCGAAGTTCTCGTATGACATGTCCCAGGTCATCCCTGACGCGATGGAGAAGGCGTCCATCGTACCGCTTCCGAGGATCTCGACGACCTCCCTGGCCCTTTCAAGATGATGATCTATCAGCTCGTCCATTCGCTTTTTCGGGTCCATGATCATGGAGCGGTGTCCGGGAAGAACAAGGTCGATATCGAGCTGTTTCGTCGCATCTAGGGAAGCGATGTAGTCCGAGAGCGGGTCCTCCTCCTCGACCCAGTGGGAAATATTTGGGGTGATATCTCCCAGAATGTGGTCCCCGGAAAGGAGAAGCTTCTCACGTTCCTCGAATAGGCAGTTGTGTCCGTGGGTGTGGCCCGGGGTGTGGACGATCCTGAACTTCCTTTTTCCGACCTCGATGGTATCGCCATTCCTGGCCGGCACAAGTTTCATTGAGCCAAGGGGTCCGTACTTGAAACCAGGATGCTTCCTGATGGCCTCCTGGGGGTCCACCGCGGGAAAACCGTTCATGAGGGCGAACGAGAGCATCCTCGACCAGTACTCCGTCTCGTTAATATCGGCGATGTCGGGGCCCCCCATGTAGACCCTGGTCTTTCCCTGCGATATATGGGGGGCGAGGCCGAGATGGTCCGCGTGGAGGTGTGTTACGAAAACATCCGTTCCGGAGAGGTCGAGGTCAAGGGAGGAAAGCTCCCTGTCCATTACCTCCCGGCACTCGGGCCTGTTCATTCCGGTGTCCACAATGAGGTTCCGGTCCTCTCCGGCGATCACATAGGAATTGATGGAGCGCAGTGGATTCCGCGGAAGGGGTAGTTCTATCCTGAAGATGCCGGGAACAAGCTCCTCTGCCATCAGGCCTTCAAGGAAACCTCCGACTTAAGTTTATCCGGGAGATGGGTTCAGTCCGATGCCTTTGCAGTGACAAGCTCAGAATTGAACCATACCTCCCTCTGCGGGAAGGGCACAAAGATCCCGTTCTTCTCGAGCTCGGTCTTGATCTTCCAAAGCAGGTCCTTTTTCACATCATACCACTCCGTGACAGGGGCCCATATCTTGATCGTTATATCCACGGAGCTGTTCCCAAGGACCTCGACGAAGATGATCGGTTCGGGGTATTTCAGCGCGAAGGGATGCTTGTCAATGGTGTCTTTGATCACCTGCACAGCCTTGTCGGCATCATCCTTGTATCTTATTCCCACGATGTACTCGAACCGCCTCGCCTTGTTGATGAAGAAATTGATGATCTTGGAACTGAATACTGTCAGGTTCGGGATCCTGACGAAGTAACCGTCGTAGGTACGGATGGTGGTCGACAGTATCCTGATATCCTCCACGGTCCCGACAGTTGAGTCGATGTTGACCACGTCTCCCACCTTTATGGGCCGCTCGATGACCAGGAATATTCCCGAGATGAGATTGCCGACTATCGCCTGGCTCGCGAAGCCGAGGACAACGGCGAAGATCCCGCCGGCAACCATCAGCGAACTCGGTTTAACCCCGATGATCGGAAGGATCATGATGGCGGCGATGAAGACTATCGTGAAATAGACAGTCTTGGTCAGGATCTTGATGTGGTCGGTCTTCATCCGCTTCCTGAAGTACCTGGCGAGGTACATGCTGACTATCTTGCCCACAAGGACCCCCACGATGATTATCGTGGTGATCTGGACGAGGTCGGCCAGCTCGATCCCGATGAACTTCCAGTCCCAGGGATTCAATAGCCCCCCTCCATGACGTACCGCTGCGGGATCATCTTCTTGTTCTTTGTCGGGAGCGTCTCGAAGGCTCTCTTCTGACCATCCCTGATGGGCTGGTCGATGAACTTTGTCTCGGCCATATCATCGTCCGTGACCTTGACCAGGGCCTTCATCGATACCAGGTCCTCGGAGTAATAAATCTTCATAAGGGTTCCGAGAAAGACCAGCTTGGAGATCTCCCTCCACTCATTGGTCTGGTTCCTGATCGAGACCTCTATGACCCCCTCCGAGCCGATATCGGTCTTGGGGACCTTCAAAGAGAGGTTCGAGAGATAGTACCGGCAGATGGTACCCGTCCGGACATCCCCGTAAAGGGTGTATTTAGGCGGGTTCTTTGCGAAGACATCGACAAGCTTCTCGTTCTTCCCGTTCCTCACGATGACCCCGATCTCGACCGGGAATCTCAGGTAGACCTTCTTGTTCTCCTTCGGGGGGATGAACAGGGTCCTCTTGAGCTCTATCATCAGGTTCGGCGTCAGGAACTTCGGTGTGTTGATCGGTTCGACGGGGCTCAAATAGATGGTCCCCTTCTTGATCATGATCCTCTTTTCAATGGTCTTTTTAGGAGTGGTCCTGTTGTAGAGCAGGCAGCCTCTAACTTTCTTTATGACCACGTCTCCCGTTGGGAGCTCCATATGGAACGGCATCTCGAGGGGACCGTACATCGGAAGCAAATCCGGAATTCGGAATATATATGTTTGGTATCATCTTCAGCAGATTCCCACCTTGTTCCTCGGATGGCTTCTTACCAATAGTTTTATTGTTTTCGTACTGACATTTAAGAAAAAGAGAAATATCTAAACCTGCGTTTGAAAACGGGGGTTCTGAAAGGAAGTCCGCTCCTTTTCAGATATCCCCTCGACCTGATGGAGGGACCGCTCTGTGAAACCAAAGGAGAAGAAGATATTGATCGTCGTGGTTGCTACGGTCCTTCTTCTCGGAACGATCCTTCTGGCATTTCGTTTCTCGGGCCAGGGGGAAAGGGGTGAAGAGATCTCGGTCGAGGATGTACTTTCACTCACCTCGACAAGAAAGCCGATAGGCGAGGTTGTGATCATTCCCGAGGAGGAGCCTTTTTACGGCATCGCAGCGGCGCCGATGGCATGCTGGTATGACATCGGTTCGGAAGGGGCCGATGCTTACGGACTGCTTCCCCTGCTTGTTTCGACCGACAACGAGCTGGATGATATCCAATCGAGGTTCCTTTCCAACACTGGTCTCTCGAACTCCTACAGGATCTCTCCCCCCCCAAGGTCCGGACCCGGGATGCTTCCAGGTGGTACCGGGGCGATGGGGGAAGGATCCCTGAAGATGGCCAATGATGCCTTCCAGCAGGCTGCCGGGGCGCTCGTTCTGGAAGCGACGGCGGAGCAGTATGAGCTCGGTGTTGTCGCCGCTCCGCTGGCGAGCTATCTGAACATTCCGGTCCTGGTGAAGGACGATATGAGTTCATGGAGCGACATCTCCGCCTCCCTCGGTTCATTGAAGGCCCGTTACGTGATATGCGTCGGCGAGAATGCCGGTGAGATCGCGGGCTCCATCGGGAAGGATTCGATCCTTCTGAGAACGGAGGAAGAGGTGCAGGACGCGGTCCTTCAGGTCATCAAGGCACGTTTCGGGAGGCTGGATTACGTCACCATGACCGATCCTGCGGATGCTTTCCCCATGTCCGTTGACTCATCCGAGACCGAAGCCTTCACCGTTGATGTCAACAACCTCAGGGTCGAGACCGGACAGGTGGCGATCGACATCATAGGGGAATCCTCGGACACGTTCCCCATCACGGTTCCGGAGGGGATCGTGAGGCTCGGTATCTACGTGAATTTCACCAATGTGGCTGCGACCCCCCTCGATCCTTTGAAGGAAGCCATCGAGATAGAGCCTGTGATATTCGCATCCTTGCGCGACGATGGCGGCGACATTGCCGCCTACGCTCCTAGCTTCAGCTACCTGAAGGGCTGCGATTACCTCGAGACACTGGCGATCGACGCTCCAGGGACCTACGAGCTCACGGTCCAGGTATTCTACGGCATCGACGGTTTCAACACATATGCAGGGACAGAGCTTGCCGCGTCGCGGATCGACGGGACCTACGAGGTTTCGGTGACCACGGAGATCCTTGATTCACCCCATTACCCGGAGTATCCGCGGTTGTCGATGATGGCCCCCTACCTTGCGGCATCCCACGGAGGTTCCGTGTTCGGCGGGTCCTATCTCGAACTGACGACGGAGGAATACGGCGAGGCTGCAAAAGGCCATTCAACAGGTCCATGCTACGACAGGGACCTCCACGAGCTGGTCAACGAGAGGGTAGAAGCCAACATCGAGAGGCTCGGTGCATATCTCGACAAGGTAGACCAGTGGGGGATGCAGGCCGATTATCTTTCCGGCCCCGCATGGCTGGCTATCCTCGGCGGTCCGAACATGATACCGCAGTACTACGAGCCGAAGGAAACGAGCTGGGAAGAGGACGTGATCTATGGTGCTGGCTGGCCCACGGATGTTCCGTACAGTTTCGGAGAGTCGCTTTCCACTGGAAGGGTGCTCGGGGAGGACGTGGGCGACGTTTCTGCTTTGATCGCGAGAACACTGTTCTTCGAGCAATATGCACAAGGGCATGCCAGGATGATAAGCAGCGAGTACGGAAGCTCCGAGGACTGGGGGGCCAACTTCCACTTCCTTGCAGGGGAGATGGGGGGAAGGACGGGATGGTTCTTCTGGCAGAGGACCTTCTCCGACGAGATCAGGCAACATGGTTTCGAGACCGAGGAGTACCTTCAGAACTACGAGAACGACAGGCAGACGATGGAGTACCTGGGGGCTTATGAAAGAGCGAATTTTCTGGATCTGATGATGCACGGGAACTGGTACTGGTACGTGCCCGAGCTCAACGGCCTCGATTCCTACAGCACCGGTGTGAAGAACAGCGACATCCGGAAGTCCCCCGATGAATGGGAGCTCGGCCCCGGAGTTGTTGTGACGGGGGCCTGCATCCTGGGCAGGATCGACAATGTCCCGCCTGTCGAATCCATGACGATGACGTTCCTCCATGCGGGTGTTAACGCCTTCTTCGGTGCGACAAGGTCGACAGGGAGCGAGGCCAAAGCGGGAACCGTGGAGAGAGGCTTGCTTTATGATGATATCAGCGTGGGGGAGGCGCTTCGGGAGGACAAGAGGGTCAACAGGGACCCTGCGGCCTACTGGGTGAGGAACCTGTTCGCGGACCCCGCTTTCAATCCATACGAGCCCGAGAACGGTTATTCGGACCAGGGGAGGCCCGTGCTCCTGGGGAGGAATTCTACTTCCAACCAGGAGAGCGAGTCGTCGGGATCCAGGCCGCTCACCCGCTCGTCTAACCCCCCCTTCGATATTGACGAGGAGTTCTCCGATTATCACGGCTATGAGCAGCTCACGGAGGAGCTTGAGCGGTTGACTTCGGAAAGGCCGGACATTATCAGGATGGTCTCACTGGGGACTACCTACGAGGAGAGGGAGATATGGGCGGTGAAGATATCGGATAACCCGTGGGAGCGGGAGGACGAACCTGAGATACTCTTCACCGGAGCGCACCACGGCAGGGAATGGCCCTCGGTGGAGGTGCCGCTGTATCTCATCGAATACCTTGTTGCGAACCACGGGAAAGGACCGATCGATAACGATGGGGACGGGGCTGTTAACGAGGACCCTTTTGACGCCGAGGACAACGACAACGACGGTCTTATCGATGAGGACGAGGACGAGGCCAGGATAACCTGGCTCGTGAACAACAGGCAGATATGGGTCGTCCCCATGCTGAACCCCGACGGGGTCGAGTATGCGCACCTCCAGTACGAGAGCG
>JBLIRH010000028.1:0-26297 GCA_049472215.1 Thermoplasmatota archaeon
GGCTGAAGGACAGGTCGGAAAAGAATATAAATTTCCTGAAGAGGAAAGATTTCGACAGGATACTTGATTTTCTGATCATGCACGATCTTTCCTTTCTGGTCAAAGGACAGTATGCTGATCTGATGGATTATTCGAGACCAAAGCGGAGACCAAGTATCATCTTGAAAAGAAGTGGGGGAGAAAAGGACAATACACTCTACATCAAGGTTTTAATGATCTTCTTTGCGGTCTGTGAATTCATTTTCCTCATGGGTTTGGGGATCACCTTTTTGATCATAGAGATAGAGATGTTCATAGCGTTTCTTTTCTGCTTCTTTGCGGTACCGGTTGTTGAGGTGATCCTGTTCGTATGGTTGAAGAAACCGTTGAAGACCATGGAACTCTCGGTCTCACCAGAAGGTGTCCATTTCAAGAAAGGAAGAAAGAAGGACCTCTCATTCGATTGGGGCGAGATAGCTTCCATCAGCAGTTGGAACATGGATGCCGAGGGCAACACCTATTCGATAACCATTCATTCCACTGATGGAAGGAGAATCGGGTTCAACGACAAACTGATCAGCAGGAGATCCCATACCGACCTCTTCTGGGCGATGAACGAATACTGCCTGTATTATGGCATCCCGGTGAGAGATGGAGCGAATCATCTAAAGGTCAAGGGAAAGAGAAAGTAGGTCCTGGTATACGGGATAATCATGGGTCTCGGGTTCTCCCACATCTCCAGTCAATACCAATGCAACCTGACACCCTGCAGCTTTCCCGGCAGCTATATCAGTATCCGGCCTGTCCCCCACCATGAGCACATCCTTCGCCGGAAGGCCCATCTCTCTCAATGCCAGCAGTGTGGAATACGGCTCGGGTTTTCCCACGACAACAGGTTCGACGCCGCTGCATTCGACTATAGCCGCGATGGTGGTTCCGGCTCCGGGAACGACCCTACCACCCTCCTGGGGGAGAGTAGGGTCCCTGTTGGTAGCAACGAACCTCGCACCATCCCTAATGGCCCAGAGGGAATCCCTGACCTTGGCATACGTAAGGTCCCGGTCGAGGCCGGCGACAACGAAGTCCGCCCTCCAATCTCCTTTCCCAGCTTCAACCACCCTATGTTCAGCAAGTGAAAGCTCCTGAAAGAGACCTATCTCACCAACAACAAGACATCTTGATGGACCTGCGATCTCACCGATATATTCCGCTGCGGCCTGTGCCGAGCTTACCAGAAGTGCCTCGGGGAATCCCATGGAGGTCAGGGTCGACAGCATCGTTTCTCTCGACCTGGTGGAGTTGTTCGTCAGATAGCAGATGGCGAGACCTTTCCCCATCATCGCCTCCACGGCTTCGACTGACCCGGGAACGACCTCCCTGCCTCTGCGCAGTACACCGTCGATGTCCAGTATGACGCCTCTCATCGGATCGTCCCTCCGGTCCTCAGTCGGGGAGGACTTCCGTGTGTGGGGAGTATTTCCCCCACTGGTTCGAGGTATCCATCACAACGTCCCCCCCGGTGGGCAGGAGGGAATACAGGTATGCCCTTATGAATGCCTCGTTCTCCTCAAGTTCGAAGACGTTGTCTGTGAAAAGTCCCGTTGTTGTGACGTAGGTTATCTTCCCGCCGTTGGTCCCGATGTCGTACTCGACCATCATATCCCCGAACTGGAGGTACCTGTCCCCCTCGAGGTCCATCTGCCAGTTGTCGTTGAGATCGACGACCGTGAGCTGTTTCGTGGTCCAGGACAGAGGCTTTCCGGGACCTGTGAACTCCATTCCGTTCGGAGAATGGAGCAGGAGCTTGTACCTCTTTCCCATGAGGTTGAAGGTGTCTCCCCTGATGAAGCTGACGTTGTAAACGAATCCCCTGTCCCCTTCGGGGTCCGAGAATAGTCTGTCGACAAGGTACCGGTGCCCTGTGAAGTTGACCTTCCCCCCGGCCCGTCCGAAGAGGTAATTCGTGATCCTCTGGGCTTCCACCCCGTCGTCTGCTACTATAACATGACCCCCGCTGTCGAGGTAATTCCCGATGTCCACCAGTTCGCTGGAGTTCACGGATGTCTCGAGACCGATCAGGAGATAGACCGATTCGGTGGGGGTGATGATGTCTTCGAGCTCATCCGCTCCCTTCACTTCGTAATAATTGAAGCGGTTCACCTCGGATATAGACCTCTTGAAGCTGTCGAGGTCCCTCCAGGGGCCCTGCCTTTCGTTCCCGTTCCCGTTCTCATCCGGCTCCCTGGGGTAGACAAGTATGATCATGAGGATAAAAACAATGGCGATGATGACCAGGATGCCGACGACGGTTCTTTGCCTGGACCTTCTGCTTTCGGACACGTTCTTCCATCCCGGCGTCATTATTTCTATCTTTTGGGGACTTGTGCCTTCACTGGACGAGCTCGTTCACCCTTCCGTAGAGGTTCCTACCGCCCCCGATATGCATGATAGCGTCTGGAAAGTTGGCGTCTATCCCCTTCTCCTCTAGCTCCTTATTTATGGAAACGTTCACGACCCTCCCGACCACAACGTGGTGATCCCCGGCCTCCTTTGCCCATTCGAGCCTGCACTCTATCTGGGTAAGGCATTCCGCGACCCCCGGGGGTGCAACAACCTTGCTCTTTTTCGGTGTGAGACCCGCGTGATCGAACTCGCTTTTATCCCTGGGGAGGGAGGCGGCCGTCTTAATTATCTTCTCCTTCAGCTCCGGGCCTGGAACGGAAACGACGAACTCTCCCGTTTCCATTATGTTCTTGAAAGTATCCCTGATCTTCCTGATCGCCACACCCAGGATGGGAGGATCGATGGAGATCGGCATCATCCAGGCATAGGGAGCTACGTTCTTCGTTTCCTTGTACAAGGTCGATACCAGAACCAGTGGAAGCGGTCCTGTGGCTTTGAGATAATCTCCCGGTGTGAGGTCCATGGACTACCGTAATGGAAAAGTGGTTAAGTCATTTCCGCCTTTGAACGTGCATGTCCGCGCCATTTCGTGAACTCGTTAAGAGGAACAGGAGCTACAGGCGGTTCAGGGAGGATCGGACCGTTACCCGGGATGAGCTCATCGGCCTCCTGGAGCTTGCCCGGTTCAGCGCCTCCGGGGCCAACAAGCAGCCCCTTAAATTTCTCCTATCCTGGGAGAAAGAAACGAACGATATGATATTCCCGAAACTTCACTGGGCGGGATACCTCGAGGACTGGGACGGGCCGGAGGAAGGGGAGAGACCCTCGGCATACATCATCATCCTGCTTGACAAAGAGGTATCCTCCAATTCCTTCCAGGACCAGGGCATCGCTGCTCAGACCATGCTCCTTGGAGCAACCGAAAAGGGCCTTGGAGGGTGCATGATCGCAAGCATAGACAGGCCGGAGCTGAAAGCCGCCCTTTCCATTCCGGACAGGTTCGACATCCTGCTGGCGGTCGCCATCGGCGAGCCAATTGAAAATGTTGTCGTGGAGGACGCCGCTGAGGATATCAGATACTACAGGGACGAGGAAGGGACCCACCACGTGCCCAAACGGAAGCTTTCGGATCTGGTTGTCGATTTCCGATAGGAAATCCATTAATCGTGAGAACGGATGGGGTGAACGTGAGACGGGGCTACAGGCAGGCATTCATCGTCGGAGCGATCACGGTAGTGATCCTGTTCTCCATACTGTTCTCCCCGTTGATCTCCCCGGTGATATCGAAGGTCATCGAGCCTTACTGGGACGGTGAGTGCGAGGAATGCCACTCCGGTTTCCAGCCTTTCTCGGTGACCCCCGATTCCCCAACAGAGGTCCCTGAAGGCCAGGAGTTCGATTACAGGCTGATCATCGAGAATCCCTGGTTGCACGAGCTCAGAAATGTGCAGGTCGTACTGGACCTATCGGAAGCACCGAACCTTGCAAGTGCCGCAGGCGGGGACGACACACAGGTGACAGAGGATATCGACGGCTCGATCTCGGCCGGGTCACGTGTAACGGGAACAATTGCGGTCGAGACGGGAGCGAGCGAGATCCTGCTTCAGATGTACTATGCGGACCCAATAATCTTCGCCGGAGACCTCAATCTGGCACTCTCCGGACCTGAGGGAGGAAGGTGGACCTCCGACCTTTCCGATACAACGGAGGTCATTAGGGTTGGCAGGGAGGAGATTTTGGGGGAGGGTCCGGGCGAGTACACATGGACGATCGAGAGCGAGGCGGCCTTCAGGTCTGTGGACTACTACCTCACGACAGCTGTCACCTATTCGGGTGCCTCCATTGTCGTCCTGGAAATGGACAGCATCGGTTCCACGGAAAGCTCCACAGCGGAGTTCAGGCTCACCTCCAGCGGGCGGGGTGAGAACGTCGTGTCGTTCATGGTGACGGCAGAAGCTTATCACGACCACGGTGGGAACCAACCGGACACCGACGTCTACCAGGATGATGGCAGCTCCGAAATATCAATCGGTGACACCTACTCCTACTCGTCACCCAGATCATCGATATCGACTGCCACCGCCCTCTGGTATTCCGGAAGGGTCCTGGCATTCGTTACGGTATTTTTATTCGTTACATCATTCCTGACAGGTGGATCCATCCTTCCTGTCAAGAAATGGCTTGATAAGAGGATGAAGAAAAGGACGAAGTTCCACTGCGCCGTATCGTTCTTAACCGTGAAATTAGCGTTGGTCCACCTTATAGTTCTCTATGCAGGCCTATACAGCGGGACCTACAAGGGGATCTTCCTCGGCGGTCTCACCCTGCTTCTGATGATCGGCCTCGGCCTGACCGGGCTCTTCAAGCAAAGGATCGTCCCGAGGATCGGGGAGCCAAACTGGAGGAAGGTCCACTTCTGGCTTTCCATTGTCGTTCTCGTTCTTATCGCGATCCACGCGGTGAAAGAGGGGACGGACCTTGCCTTCCTCAGGTTCTGGTAACCTGGCGAATCTTCGCTCCCACCGGAGGAAATGAATTATAATCGTAGTCGGTTTCATTCACGGGTGAGACGACGAAGCTCTGCATGATATCCTCGGAGTACCCTCCGAAATGGGGGGGAGTGGGCGTTGTCGCCTATTATCTTGCCACATGGATGGCGAAGAGGGGTCATGAGGTCCACGTCGTAACCCGCAAACAATCTCTCGGATACCAGTCCTCTCACGATAACATAGAGATCCACCCGGTAAGCTGGCTTAAAGCCCCGATGCTCTTCACGACCTCGTTCGGAAAGAACGCGGTAAGGTGGATCAAAGGGTCCGGTATCGATTTCGATCTGGTCCATGTCCATTCGAACATGGCTCTGCTTCCTGCGAAATGCTATGACATGCTCGAAGTTCCGGTGGTCTCCACCATGCACGGAACCTGGTGGGGGGAGCGCTCCACCATAAGCTTCAGGGACCTGACCCCCTCGCTCTCTGCCATCAATGACCTTGCAGTGATGTACCTCGGACCGTTCTTCGACCGCTACGAGGACCTTGCCATCAGGAGGTCCAACGGCGTGATAACGATTTCCTATTCGGAGTGCAAAGCGCTCAAGAAAAGGGGGGTGAAGAACCTCTTCGACAGGAGGATACATCTTCCCGACGGCATCGATGTGGAGGAGTTCCATCCCCGGAACTTCGATCCCGGCCTGAAGAAAAGGTACGGGATCCCGGAGAAAGATAGGACGATCGTCAGCGTCGGGAGATGGGCCGCTCGAAAGGGGATCAGGGAGCTCCTCGAGGTGTTCAAGGGCATCCACGAGGAGAGGAAGGACGTCAGCTTCTTCCTCATCGGATGGGGCCCCCTCGAATCTGAGATCAGGCGGAAGAGGAGGTCCTTCGACCTTGAAGATAAGCTCTTCCTCGTGAAGTCCCCGGGGCACGGCGAGATGCAGAAGCTTGTCGCCACCGCCGACCTTGCCCTGTTCCACTCGTATTGGGAGGGATACGGGCTCACCTTCGGCGAAGCTATGGCTTCCGGGACCCCCTGCGTCCTTACAGACGTTGGCGGAGCTTCCGAGATGGTCGTCGAGGGTACAGGGAAGCTCGTAAAGGTCGGCGATATCAAGGGGCAGGTAAAGGCCGCCCTCGAGCTCCTCGCGAGGGACGACCTCGGGGAATGGGGGGCAAGGGGGCGTGAGCACATAGTGGATTACTGCTCCTGGGAGGACATTGCCGCCAGGACAGAAGATCTTTACAAATGGGTCATCGAGGACCCCAAGAACGAGAAAGGGTGGCGGGAAGGGTTCGAGAAGTGTCCCTGAGAGGAATATACGCGGAGGGCGGGGGAACAATTTATAGGTCCAGAGCGTTAATGCAATGCACGGGGACGGGAGGGACCCTCAGGAAGTCCTCTCCTACCGGACCCTGGACAGGTGGACCCATTGCCGGAGATCGAAGGTAGGACCATCGATTTTCATGCCATTCCCCCAGAGGAGGTGCTGAAGTTCCTCGGGACCTCCGAGGAAGGCCTTTCGATCAAGGAGGCGAAGGCAAGGCTCGTTCGGGACGGACCCAACGAGATCCCGAGGATCAAGCAGCATTTCTTTCGGAAGGTCGCCCCCCAGATATTCGATTTCGTGATACTCCTTCTCATAGGGATAGCTGTGGTGCTTGCAGTACTTGCCTGGATCTTCCCTAACAATGAATCCACATCGTTCGAGACCTCAGTTGCAATTGTCTGCGTGATACTGCTGAGCTGGGTCCTGATAGTCTTTCAGATGTACTCGGCGGAGAGGTCCCTTGAGGCCCTCAGGAAGTATGCAGCCGCGAAGGCCAAGGTAAAGAGGGAAGGAAAATGGATCGAGGTGCCGACGTCCGAACTGGTCAGGGGAGACATAGTTCGTCTTGGGGAAGGGGACAGGGTCCCTGCGGACGTAAGGGTGATCCAGAGCGATCATCTCACCGTGGACGAATCTTCGCTTACCGGGGAATCCGTAGGGGTAGACAAGGACACTCAGCCTGTGATGGCGGATGGAGCCTCGCTCCATAATATGACCAACATGGCCTTCATGTCCACCGTCGTGACAAGGGGAGCTGGCGAAGGCACGGTTACGGAGGTTGGTCTAGGGACCGAGCTTGGGAGGATCGCAAAACGGATCGAGGAGGCTCCCGAGCCCGAGATCCCGCTCCAGAAGAAGATGAGCCAGCTCGCCAAGACTCTCTCCTTCATCATGTTCATCCTGATAATCACACTGATGGTGGTCCAGTTCGTCCGGCTCTGGCTTAACGACGACATCAACATGGATTCCATCATGGAGCATCTGGTGAACGCAGTCATCCTTGGCGTCGTCGCAGTCCCCTGGAGCTTCCCCATAATCACGACCTCTGTGATGGCGAGAGGGATGACCTATCTGGTCAAGGAGAAAGCGATAGTCAGGAGGGTGGCCTCCATCGAGGGGCTCGGAAGGGTCAGCGTGATATGCTCGGACAAGACGGGGACGATGACCCAGAACGCCATGACCGTGAAGACGGTGTTCCACGGCGGTGATTTCCTGAGCGTCACGGGGTCCGGTTACGGACCGAAGGGAGAACTCAGGAGCGGAAAGGAGCCCGTATCTGTGGAAAAGGGCAGCTTCCTTCATATGATGCTGACGGCCGGCCTCCTTGACAGTGATGCAAAGGTCGTGAAGGAAGAAGAGGGCTGGAAGGTTCTCGGGGACCCGACGGAAGGTGCTCTGATCACCCTTGCCAGGAAAGGAGGCATAAATGAGGAAAGGGGGTCCTCGAGGGCTCTCAGGGAGATCCCCTTCGATTCGGACAGGAAGATGATGACCAAGGTCTTCGAGGTCGATGGAGGATCGATCGCATATTCAAAGGGCGGGTTCGAGGTGGTTCTGGAACGATGCGACCGGATCGTTTGGAAGAACAGCGTCATCAACCTGGACCGGAACATGCGTAGCGTGATGACAAAGGCAAACGCTCTGGTGAACGGAAAGGCCCAGAGGACCCTTGCGATCGCCTTCAGGGAGCTTGACACAGCTCCCGAAAATGTATCCGGGCTTTCGGACCGGGATATCGAGAGCTCGATGGTCCTCCTCGGATTTGTAGGGATGATAGATCCGCCCAAGGAAGGGGTCCGGGAGGCCGTGCAGAAATGCAACGAGGCGGGGATCCGGGTCGTGATGATAACAGGGGACAGCAAAGGGACCGCTACCGCTATAGCCAGGGACCTGGGAGTGCTCCAGGAAGGGGAAATAGTCCTGGAAGGTAGCGAGCTGCCGGTGGACAAGGAGACCCTCGGGGATGTGAGCGTGTTCTGCAGGGTCTCTCCCCAGCAGAAGGTCGATATCGTCAATGCCTACAAGGACAGCGGTCAGATCATAGCAATGACGGGAGATGGAATGAACGATGCTGCCGCATTGAAGAACGCGGATGTGGGTGTGGCGATGGGGATGAGCGGGGTCGATGTCGCCAAGGAGGCCTCACAGATCGTCCTATCGGATGACAACTTCGCGACACTTGTTTCGGCCGTCCACCGCGGCAGGCAGATCTTCGATAATATCCGAAAGAGCATCACCTACCAGATCTACACCAATATCAGTGAGCTGTCCCTGATGTTCCTCGGCTCCCTCATCTTCGTCGAGCAGCTCATGGGCGACAAGCATCTTCTTTTCCTGTACTTCTCCACCCACCTTTTCCCCGTGGCAGCATTGGTGCTTGACAAGACGACCCCGGGCGTGATGAAGGAGCCTCCGAGGGACCCGGATGAAGGCATTGTTTCAAGCAGGGTCCTCGGAGAGCTCGGCATCATGATACTGAGCATGACCCTCATAGGTCTGGTCCTTTACTTCGCTCTTGACCGCGGTCTGCTTGACCTTGGAATAAGCGGTGACAGGCTTTTGACCATACAGACGATGGTCCTCACGTTCATGGTATGGGGGGAGTGCTTCAACCTCTTCAACAGCCTGTCCATGAAAGACTCGCTTAGAAAGCAGCTGAGGGAAAAGAGCATGCTTCTCCCGGTCCTCATGGCGCTGGTCCCCGTTTCGGCTCTCACCCTTCTGATGTACGCCGGGGGTCTAGGAAACGGTCTGGACCTGGTCGGTCTGACCCCTCTGCAGTACGTATTCTCTATGATGCTCGGTCTGTGCATAATTCCCATTGTCGAGGCTTACAAGGTCTATGTACGATGGTCGGCGGGCAGAGACACAAGGATAACGAGGTTCATAAGAAAAGGCAGGGACATGGGGATCGCCGGTTTCCAGAGGCTGAACGACATGCCCGTATATTTTCAGAAGGAGCTAACCCGATATGCATCGGTGATGCGACCGGCAGGACCGATAATGCGGACCGGGGGCGCGATCAAGAGTTCCCTTGGGAAGGGGATCTCCAGAATGGGGGGCGGACTGGTAGGCGCCGCCAGGTACGTGCCTGACAGGCTGAAGGGCGAAGACCGCGCAGACGAGGAAAAAAAGGAGTGATCACCATCCCGACAGCGTCTTTCTGATCCGCACTTGACTGGAATATGGGAGATATTTTTGCGAACTGTCGGGATAGAGTTTAATATTCAGGCTCAAATCAGCTTTCATGGGAGCCAAGACCGGTCGTGGAAAGAAGCCCTGGAACTGGGCATCGCTCCGCCAAAGGTGGACATGGCTGAAGCTCCTGGAGACCGACCTTGACAAGAAGGACAGGGTTACGAAGGTCTTCCAGTTATTATTTCCCTGGATCGTACTTGTGAGCGTGGCCACCGTCTCGGTTCTCGTTCTCATGCTCTGGGAGGGGTGGGATGTAGCGAAGCACCTTCTGGACATATGGGTCTTCTACACTCTTCCCCCGGCCGGAAAGGAGACCATCATACCAAAAGCGGTCGCAGGCGGTGTGCCCCCCTGGGTGGCAGGTCCGGCCACATCAATTGTCGATTCATGCGTATCGCTCTTCCTGATATGGAACTATGACTGGGTCAAGAAGATACCGATCCTTGGCCCCGCGATCAAGAGGGCCGAGGAAAAGGGGAGGAAGAAGGTGGAGAAGGCAAAATGGTTCAAGAGGACGGCGTTCCTCTTCACCACACTTGTCGTCCTTGTTCCTTTCAGCGGCTCCGGGGGATTCGGTGGAACGATCTTCGGCAGGGTCCTTGGTATGAACCCCTACAAGGTCCTGCTCGCTGTCGTGATAGGTTCCCTGATTGGATCCACGGCTTTTGCCATGCTCTCGAAGCAGCTGGTAAATTTCTTGGAGGGAACCCCTGTATTTGATTTCCTCAACAATCTCAACATGATCCAGATAGTTATTGTCATCATCGCTGTCATGTTCCTTGTGTATGCGATAAGGAATCCGAAAAAGGCCGCCGAGAAGACGACCAAAGCCGTCGACGATGCCTTCGGAGCAACGGAGAAGGCCATAAAGATCGCCGAAGAGCACAGGAAGAAGGTCATGAAGGGAACGATCAAAGGAGCGAAGAACACGATGAAGGCCATGGGGGACGTGAACAGGGCCCTTGTGGACCTGAACCTGGAGGTCGCCACCAAACCTATGGAGCTCATCGGTTCACCCGGACGAAAGTTCGCGGTCTCGACGAAGAAGGCCGGAAAGAGAACGGTGGATGACGTTCACAAGAAGGCCGGGAAAGCGATAGACCAGGCTATCGACGCAGGAGAGAAGGCGACCAACTGGACTGTCGAGGGCGTCCAGGACCTGACCCTAGAGGGCCTGGGGCAGACCAGAAAGGCCTGGGGAGAGGCCGGAAAGGTCATGATAAAGGGTGGGGAGAAGATGGAAGGCTTAATGAAGAAGAAGCCCAAGAAGGAAATGCCAGAGGAGTGACCTTTTCCTCCGGGCGGACCTTTGAATGAAATTATCAATTATCGAGATAATGCTCTAAATTTTTATTACCTGGAAAGGCATGGACCAATCCATGAGAAACAAGAAGGTCCTCGTCACGGGCGGAGCGGGGTTCATAGGCAGCCACATGGTCGATGCATTGATCGAGCGGGGATGCGAGGTATTGGTCTACGACGATCTTTCATCCGGGAACTTGGATTTCCTGAAGCACTGCATGGAAAATATTGAGTTCCTGAAGCGTGACCTCGTTAAGGATCCTTCGCTTGAGGATATACTTCGGGACGTCGAGCATGTCTATCACGTGGCCGCCAATCCCGACGTGAGGATAGGAGCGGACGATACGTGGACATCGGTTGAGCAGAACATCATAGCGACCTACAACCTGCTCGAGGCGATGAGAAAGGCAAGACCAGAGGATCCCGCTTCCCTGACCTTCACCTCCACTTCCACAGTATACGGCAACGCAACAGTTCTTCCGACACCGGAGGATTACGGCCCCCTCAAGCCTATATCCCAGTATGGAGCGAGCAAGCTCGCCGCCGAAGCCATAATATCGGCCTTTTCGGACAATTTCGGGATTAAGGCCTCCGTATTCCGGTTCGCCAACGTTGTTGGTTCGAGGTCCACCCACGGGATATTATTCGATTTCTACCACAAGTTGAAGAGGGACCCGGCCAGGCTCGAGATACTCGGCGACGGCCTTCAGAGAAAATCGTACATCCACGTTTCGGACTGCGTTGAGGGGGTCCTCCACGCTACCGAGACCCAGGACTCCCTGTTCGAATATTTCAACGTCGGGACCGATGATTACGCCGTGATAAATCAGATACCGGGAATAGTGACCGAGGCAATGGGACTCGAGGATGTTGAATTCCACTATACAGGCGGCCACAAGGGGGCCGGCTGGAAGGGTGACGTGAAATACATGTCCCTGGCGATCGACAAGATAAAGGCCACCGGGTGGGGCTACAGATACAATTCGGTGGAAACGCTGAAGCTGGCCGTCAGGGAGATAATCTCGGACCTGGAGAACTGATGGCGCTACTCCTCTTCGGATGGAACAGTGTGGACGTATCCTCCCTCCGGTGAGCTGTTCCTGAGGTACCGCCTTTTTTTCATTCGGTACTTGATCAGTCTTCCGAGCATGAAGAGGAGCGCTCCGGCCACGGCTGCGACGATCCAGAAGCCGCACATTGCCACCGTGAGATCGCTCCATAGATAATTATCGGCGATCCCCCATCCGGAAGTATAGCTGGATATGACAAGAAGTATCTCGAGCTGGAACGAGGTGTGATATCCCTTCATCACGTTCCAGACCAGCAGGAGGACCAGAACCGCGATCATCAGGATATCGGAGATGAGCGTCTCGTAATGGACGGGCCCGTCGAAATACTCGTATCTCATCCTCAGGGTGACGAAACCCACCGCGAAGAAACCTAGGAATAGGAATGTTGGCAGGAGTGCGTTCAAGATCATGGCGAGCTTCCCGGTCATCGGAATGATCTCGTTTCGGGCCTTCTTTCTGTCGAAGCTTATGTTGATGATCGTCGCGAAGAAGGCAAGGGCGACAGTGAACGTGATCAGAATGCCGAGATCGGCGCTCATTTCATTTCTCCTCCTGATTTCAAAAAGCGGAGCTCCCATATATTATTTGCATATGGTTCACAGTCGTCAGATAACCTATAATACGGGATGAAAAATGTGGGCTCATGGACAGAAGGGACATCGATCTTTCCTGGGTGCCCGAAGGACTGAACGATCCATTCAGGATACAGCTCTTCCTGAATTCGATACCCTATGACCCAGAACTCGAATGCCGGTCCCCCAGGATCGTGATGGAGGAAAGGAAGGCGCACTGTTTTGAAGGAGCGCTCCTTGCTGCTGCATGTCTTCGAAGACTCGGTTTCCCCCCATTGCTAGTTGACCTCAGGGCGGTCAACGACGACGATCACGTCATTGCGGTATTCGAAAAAGGAGGGAGATGGGGGGCCGTGGCAAAATCCAATTTCACGACGCTCAGGTTCAGGGAGCCGGTATACAGGACCGTAAGGGAGCTCGCCATGTCCTATTTCGACCTGTACTTCAACACGAAGGGGGAGAAGACGCTGAGGTCGTATTCGTCTCCCTTCGACCTGTCGAGGTTCGATGAAAAGGATTGGATGATCACGGAGGAGGACCTGGAGTTCATCGGCGATGCCCTCGACCGCTCCAGGCATTACCCGCTGATAACGGGCGAGATGGCGGGAGAGCTCAATGTCGTCGAGGACGATCTGATGCAGGCCGGGCTTCTCGGCTCCGATCCGAAAGGTCTCTACAGGCCGGAGTGAATTGCCTTTTTATAATCCAGTACGGTCAACTCCTTCCCAATTTACATATACCATTCCGACCCATATATTCCCGTTCAGGAGAGCGAGGGTGGCATCCCTTCTCAGTGGGAGTGACCCATAGGGAGTGATCCATATGACCATATACGTCACGAAAGAAGATGGTTCGTTCGAGAAGTTCAAGAGGTCCAACATAGTCCAGTCCCTCGAGGCAATGGGAGTGGACCACAAGAAGGCCAAGGAGCTGGCGAAACAGGTCGTGGAGAAGCAGAGGATGACCGAGCATGAGATCAAGTTCATGATCTTCGAGATGCTTGACAAGATCGATCCGGAACTGGCGGACCGCTATTACATGACAAAGAAGGTCCATGTTCACAACGAATCCATGCAGGTCACTGGAAACGCTCTTTTATCGGACTTCCTCATGGAATACCTCGACCTTCGGCAGGGAGACAGGATGGATATCTTCCACGGGGACAAGAAAACGATCATGAGGGCCTATGAACTTCATTTCAAGCACGACGACCACGAGACCATTTTCATGTCCGATCATGACATGAAGCTCATGGACATAAGGAAGGGGGATCAGGTCGGCATCTGCAAGCATCATGAATGAGATCCATCGGGTCGAAAAGGTAGATTTTGCAGGAACCCGTTATAAATTCCTAATTTGAACCGAAAATACTTATCTATCCTCTGGCCCCTGGACCTTTACGGAGGGAAGGAGACAGATGGCCAGGTCCCGGGCCGAGGAATATCCGGATGGCACGGTCGTGGAGAAAGGAAGATCATATCTCAGCCTCACCTCGGGTTCGGATGAGACCGTCCTCCCGACCTCATACCCTCATGTGGACAGTTCGCACTACGAGAGGAGAAAGACCAGGAAGAGGCTCGAATGGGGCTACGGGAACAACCAGTTCATATCGGACATGACCAACGAGGACAGGGCGATCTTCGAACACAGGAAGAGGCTGCTCAATCTGTGGCTCGGAAGCGTGCTCATGTTCTTCGCGATCATATTCATAATTGTTTTTCTGGTATTCTCAATCGGAAAGGAAATGGTCCCGGTGTTCGTATCGATCATCGTCGGGATCGTTCTATGGTTCGCAGTGGTCATTTCAGCATGGAGGTCCAACGAGAGAAGGTTCAAAGAGGCCTTGGAAAGAACCGACAGGAGAATGATCGTGCCGAACTGCGTCGTGGAACTGACCGGCAAGTACGTCTCGGTCATGTTCAAAGGGTTCCCGGACAGCGAGGAGTACCTGATATACTTCGACCAGGTCAAGGGGATCGAAACCATAGGAGAGAACAGGGTGATCAGAAGGTCCCCGGCCGGAAATACCTTTCAGAAGTTGAAGATTGCAAGGGACCCGGAGAGCGTCAGGAACGCCCTCTATCCCAAGCGGACCCCTGAGAACTACCTCCTCGGGATCGATCTCAAGAAAAAGACCCCCATCGAACCCAGAAAGGTGATGACCTCTCATTTCAAGGAAGGATCATGGATGCCGCACAGACTTTTCGCGGCCGAGAGCGTCCTGATCGCCATCAGGCCCAACATGCAGAGTGTCTTCAGAGACAGGATCAACAGAATTCTCGAGGACAGGGGGTCGTACGAAGGGCAGGAGTTCTATCCAGATTGGAGATGAGATCCCTTTTCACAGGAACGAATCAAGGCTCATGATCTCGAGCTCGGGGTACCTGACCTCATCCAGGATGCCGGGAACGTTGGTGTTCTCCCCCCTTGCGCCAAGCTTTCTGGAGACAGTATGGGCCGCCATGTCTTTCTCGTCGTAGGGGGCCATCAACTCCTTCAACCGGTCAGTGTCGGCCGAGGGGTCGATCCAATCCCTCTCGACATCCCTCGGAAGGATAACGGGCATCCTCTTTTTCGTATTATGGATCTCGGCCATCAGAGGGTTTGCTTCGGTGGTCATAATGGAGAATGTCCTCCTGCCCCCCCACTCGTCCCAGATGCCCGCAAGGGCGAACGCCTTCTCGCTCTTCAACCGGATGAGGTAGGGGTACTTCTTTCCGTTGAACTCCCTGAACTCGAAGAAACCGTCGACAAGGACCATGCACCTTGTTCTTTTGATGGGTTCCCTGAAGGAAGGCTTCTGGAAGACTGTCTCGCTCCTGGCGTTAAGTGTCTGGAAACGGATCTTTCCGGCATGCTCCTCGTCCTTCACCCAGTGGGGAACGAGGCCCCATTTCACATACTGGACCCTATTCGGTTCTGAATCGAGGATGCAGAGGTGGTCGGGGAGCCTGAACCCGCTGGAATGGTAGATGGGCTGGACCACGTCGATACCCTCGAGGCTTGAGCCGAACCTCGATTCGATGTAGTCCTTCATCTGGGAGAATGTTATGTTGAAGCACATCTGGTGAAAGAATCGTCGAAAGCTAAATAACGTTGTCCCGAAAGAGGTTCAATAATTGCTCTCCTTCTTGCTACCAAGGAGCTGGAGCCGGGCGAGGAGCGCCTCGAGCTGTATCCTCTCGTCGGCCCCCTCTACCAGCCTGAAGTCCGCCTCCCCGATGGCGTCAAGGACCTTCACCCTGATCTCGTCCTCCATGGGTATGTTGAAGAGCTCCCGGTGGAGCTGTGTGAGGACATCCTCCCCCGCAAGGCCCCCCTCCGTCAGGAGCCTCTCGAGCTTTGCTCTGGCCTGCGGGAACTTTCCCTTCAGCGAGAGTTCTATCAGCTCCCCTATATCCTCCGGCCTTGCCATGGCGGAGCTCTCGTAAAGGTTCTCCGAGTCGATTATCTTCGAGAAGGAGGCTGCTACCTGGAGGATGTTGACAGCCTTCCGGAGGTCCCCCTGGGAGACGTACATCAGGGTCTCGAACCCGGACCCCGTCACCTCTATCTCTTCCCCTGCCTCTATCCTCTTGATGTACTGGCGGATCTCGTCCTCTTTGAGTGGAGAGAACCTGAGGACCGAGCACCTTGACTGGATCGGCGGGATGATCCTTGACGAGTAGTTGCAGGAAAGAATGAACCTGCATGTGTTGGAGTACCTCTCCATGGTCCTCCTCAGGGCCGCCTGGGCATCGGAGGTCAGTGAATCCGCCTCGTCCAGGAATATGACCTTGAACTGCGAATTCCCGAGCGGAGCCGCCCTTGCGAAGTTCTTGATCTTGGTCCGGACGATCTGGATCCCTCTCTCATCGGAGGCGTTCAGTTCCTGGAAGTTGTCCCTCCACCGCTCCTCCCCGAAGAGCTCCCGAACGAGCGCCAGCGCGCAGGTCGTCTTCCCGGTGCCTGCCGGACCCGTGAACAGGAAATGGGGTATGTTGCGGGAGGCAACGATCGCCCTGAGTCTCTGGATGATCTCTGTCTGTCCGACGACCTCGCTCAGGACACGTGGCCTGTACTTCTCCGTCCAGATCTCCTGGAGCACGACCTCATCGGCATCCTCTGGCAACCTTTTCCCTCCTTCTTATGTACTTGTCGTCGGTCATGGGCTCAGTTGTGAGGAACTCCTTGGTGATCGCCCAGGCCACCTCGTCCCCGATGACCCTGGCCCCCATGCAGAGGACGTTGGCATCGTTATGGTACCTCGCCATCCTCGCCATGTATTCATTGGTGCAAAGGGCTGCGACAACACCCTCCACCCTGGAAGCGGCATTTGACATGCCTATCCCGGTCCCGCAGACCAGGATCCCGAGATCAGCGTCCCCCTTCGAGATATCCATGGCGACCTGGAATGCTATGTCGGGATAGTCCACGGAGGACGGGTCGAAGGACCCCCTGTCGGCGACCTGGTGGCCTTCATCCTCGAGTCTTTTCCTGAGAAGCTCCTTGAGGTGGAAACCACCGTGGTCCGCACCGACGCTTATCCTCATTCGAACTTGCCTCCCCGTTGACCCGAGAAGGTAATCTCGATATTTTAATTGCACTGGAGAGGGGGGTGTAAAAGAGAAAGTAGATGGGTTCCAGACCGGCCGGGATCATGGTGTCTGGATGACGTTCCAGACCTCTTCCTCCTCCCCGATCGTCCCGTCGGTCAGCTCGAGAAGTGCCTTCAGTCTCCCGTTCTCGAAGGTGAGATAGGCGGATTTCAGGGTCGACTGGTAAAGGCTCACCCTCTTTCCTCTAGGGGTCAGGATCTTCTCGGTGATGTGGAGGAGCCCCATGTTCTCGAGCTCCCTGATCCTCCGGTAGCAGGCAGCGATGGGAATGTTGAACTTGACGCTGAGATAGTTCGCCGACCTCGGGATCCTGTAAGTGGCGGTCAGTATCTTTACAGTGTGCTCGTCACTGAGCAGCTTGGTTACCGCAAGAGGATTCATGACCTAAACACCGTCTATCCCAGGACAAATATGTCCATGTTTGTAAAAGTCCATTATGGTTTAAAACCTTCCGGTCGTTTTTCCTGACCGGTGATGCCGTTCAGGAGGTGGCTCCAAAAGACTAATCTATACTGGACGGGATGAACCAGCCGATAACATGGTCTCTCCAGGCCCCGAAGGGTCCAAGGGAAGGAAGAGGAGCGAGGGGCAGGCGCGCCTCGGAGCGGTCTTCGTCTGGTCAAGTATTGCTGTACTCCTGCTGTGCCTTGCCGTGTTGTTCTCATATGCCATTGTCGATGCCGGATCAGGGCTTACGGAGGAAGATTTCAATGAGATCGAGGAGGGGACCTGGTCAGCCGAGATCAAGGTGTCCGATTTCGGGACCATCTCAGGCACGGTGAGGTCCCACGAGGATAACATCAGGATCGTGGTCACGGTCTACGACACATACGGGGATAAGATAGAGAACTATGACCAGAAGACACCCGTAGCCATATCGGTCCAGGTCTACGAATCAGGGACCTACGAGATCGAGATAGAGGTCCTTGAGGAGGGTAAGACCATCGAGGACCTTGACATATCGATATCAGCCGCAGGGTTCGACGTTCTGTTCCTCTGCTGCGGTCTCTCGAGCTTCGGGGTGGTTTTCCTTGCCCTTCTGGCAACTGGCTTCATACTCCTGCTGGTGTCCATTTCCACCAGGAGACGCGAGCTCTACCCCCCGAGACCCGTTATGAGGTACCCGCCGCCTCCCCCGCCGTATTACGGGATGGGATACCCCGGAGGACAGATGTATCCGCCTCCTCCCTACTATCCCCCGTTCCGGGGAAACCAGAACGAGGGCTATCTCGGATACGACGGCCCACCCAGGGTGGTCCAGAGGGGGCGATATGAGGATGATCGGGGGGTGGGACCGTGGTGAACTTGATGCTGGGGATCCTCTACGGTGTCCTTGCCGCGATGCTTCCGGTTGTCTCGCTTTTCGGATGGGTATGGATCTTCACGAGGTTCTTTCCCTACGCGAGGAAAAAGTTCACGAAGGTAGTTTTCCTCAAGGATGCCGACAGGACCCTCTATTACATCATGCTCGGTATGATCCCAATATTCTTCCTGACAGGCTCGATGGTATCGGCGGGTCTATCCATCGTGGGAGAGGGCATGTTCATGGTCTTCGTGTACATCTTCGACAACTCGATGTCGGCTCCCTCCCAGGTCATCGGGCTGATGTCAGCAGGGCCGATCGAAGAGTCCATGAAGCTTCTGGTGGCGGCCCTCATATACATGACGATCTACCTCATATGGAAAAAGGTCCCCCTCGAGAAGCAGAAAAGGGTGAACAGGGATACTGTCAAGGACGGCCTCGTTATAGGCGTCTTCGCCGGAGCATCCTTCGGTTTCCTGGAATCCCTGCTTTATCTGTTCTCCAATTTCACCCAGCTTGCCACAGATGGATTCACATTCGGGATCATAGACCCGATAATCTGGAGGTTCGTGCTGGGGGTCATGGTCCATGCTCTGTATACGGGGATCGCCTCGGCGGGCCTCGGCAGGAAGACCACGGGGGCAAAGGTAGCTGTTACGACGGCCGCTCTCGGTCTCGCCACTGTCCTGCATGCCCTCAACAACGGCATTCAGGGTTACATCATACTGATCCTCGAGATGGACAACCTCAGGGGATGGATCATTTCAGACATCCTCCAGGGAGCCCTGATACTCATTGGGATTGCGGCCTTCATCTTCGCATGGAAGACCTCAAGGAAGTTCTAGGGTTCCTGCAAAATGGTTTTATCCCAGGAAGCTCGTTGCTTCCATCATGGTGACCAGAGCCCACCATTGTCTGGCAGTCCTCCTGCTTCTGGCTTTGTCCCAATATTCCCCTGTTGACGGCCACGTAATATCGGACGATCCCCTGGTGGAAGATATCCACCCACCGAGCCTTTTGTGGTTGTCCATTTCCGGGAACATGACCACGGGAGATCCCTTCACTGTCTATGCAAATGTGACCGATGATGTCGGGGTGGATTCGGTCTGGATAATATTCAACTGGAGCCGGGCCCCTTCGGGTTGGAGCAACCGTTCCATGACCGGATTAAATGGCAATTACTCCATAACCCTGGTCAATCCCCTGAACACGACCGATGATTTCTGGTATATGATACAGGCCAACGATACCTCAAATAATTGGATGTCCAGCGGCCTGTCAAAGAGGTCCGTGACGGATAACGATCCACCCGTGTTCCTCTACGACGGGTCCCCACTGAAAGCTACAACGGGAGATCCTTTTCTCTTCACTCCGGTGATAGACGACAACATCGGGGTCACCATCGTCACACTGAACATCACATACAATTTCGTCAAGATCTACTTCCACGACATGCCCGGAACCGGCAATACAAGGCAGCTCTCCCTTGACATGCCCTCGGATGTCAGAGGGAAGATCTACTACTGGTACTGGTTCAGGGATAGAGCAGGATTGGTGAACGAGAGCTCCCTGTTCGAGAGGGAGTTCGTCGACAACGATGCGCCAGTTCTGATCGAGGATCTGACATCGGGTCCCGCAACGACCGGCGACTGGTTCGATATTGGTTTCATAGCCGAGGACAACTGGGGGATCGACGATGCATGGGTCAACTACGAGATGGTGGGCAGGAAGGACAGCGGCCCCGTCAATTATTCACTCGGTCGATCGGGGAAGAACTTCACCCATTCCATCCGGATGCCTGTTGACTGGGTAGGGAGGATGAACTACAACGCATCCTTCATCGATGATACAGGCAACCTGTTGAGGACGGAGAACGGTTCGATCGAGACTGTCGACAACGATCCCCCCGGACTCTCCAAGGACCTGACCACCCGCATCGGAACGACAGGGGAGGAAATTGTCTTTTCCGCTCTGCCCAAGGACAATATCGGTGTTTCAGAGGTCGTTCTGGAGTACAGTGCCTACGGGGGCGGAAAAACGAACGTCACCATGAGGAAGGAGAGCTCATCGGGTCTCTACAACCACTCGGTCAGGGCTCCCTCCAGCAGAGAGGGCGAATACGAATACAGCTTCTGGATAACCGATACCTCGGGCAATGTGTATGTCTCCCCGCCGCAGTTCGTGCATATATTCGACAACGATCCCCCGTACATGATATACGACGAATCGGACGATGTCGCCAAGACCGGGGAGATGTTCACCTTCGGGACAACCTTCAGCGACAATGTTGCCGTACATGAGGCCTTTGTGGAATACCGTTTCCCCGGGGGTGAGGGCTCTATCGTGATGAGACCGGCATATGGTGGGGATCCGGGAAGTGTCGTCACGTCGCTGAGCATACCTGAGGATGCGCAGGGAACCCTGGTTTACCGGTTCGTCGCGAAGGACGAGAGGATGAACGTTTTCACTTCCGCCTGGTTCGAAGCCCCGATCATTGACACGATACAACCCGAGATCATTCGGGTCAGGTTCATAGACAACAGGACATCCGAACCTTCGGTCGAACTGACCACGGGCGACGTGTACATAATGGAGGTCGAAGTGAGGGACAATATCGATGCCTCATGGGTCGATTTCCGGTGCTGGACCCCGGGGAACGTCTTCGAGTTCGACGGAAGGATGACCAGAGGCCTGAAGTTCGAGGACCGCAGGGTCTTCTTCACGAGGTTGAAACTGCCGGTGAACCATACCGGAGAGTTCAGGTACGAGGTCACAACGGCGGACAGCGGAGGCTCCGGACTTGTATCTGCAGGGGGGTCGGTCACCATGTACGACGACGATCCGCCGGTCGTCTGGAACCTGACCTACGAGGAACCGGTACCGCTCTTCGGCTACCTCATTTTCGGCTTCCAGGCCGTCGATAATATCAGGATAACCGAAGCCCTTGTGAACTTCTCACAGGACGGGACCACACTCGAGGCGGAGTATGTCGGTTCCGGCCGCTACATTGTCGAGACCTGGTATCTCATACCTTCTCTCAGCGGGCTGAGACTTCAGGTGATCGTATCGGATGGGAGGCACAGGACCATCGTCCCGCTCGTTATAAGGACATATGATAACCTTCCCCCCACCGTCGAGGCGAACATAATGGAAGGGAGCAGGTACCCTGATACGTCATCGATCCTCGTTCTGCTGCACATCTTCGACCACAGCGGATGGAACATATCGACGATAGAGGTCGTGAAGGGCGAGACAGGGTTCGAGGTGGTCGATTACAACGTTTCGGCCAACCTCGTGACCTTCTTTATGTTCCCCACCGAGCCTGGCCCTTGGAGGCTTCAGGTAACCGTGGAGGATAGGCTTGGACATTACAGGTACCTCCAGAGGAACTTCACCGTCTATGATAACACTCCTCCCTACTTTCAGGTGAAGGTACCTGAAACCATATTCAAGGGCGATACGGTGAACCTTTCCGTTATCGATGTCAACGATTCCTCGGAGATAACCTGGATAGAATGGACCATAGAAGGTCCCGGCGGTGAGCTCTATACGTTCCTGGATTCAAGGTCCGTCCAGTTCAAGGTCAGGTCGGCCGGATCATATCAGGTGAAGGTGCTTGTCCGGGACAGGATCGGCAACGGCCAGGAGAAGAGCGTCTGGTTCAATGTCAATGAGAAAGCGGATGATGATGAAGGCGGGACAAATTGGCCGATCATCGTTCTTTTTATCCTTACAGGTCTTGTTGGGTTGGGAGTGCTCTTTCTTACCTTGAAGGATAGGATCATCGGATCTTTCCGCAAGGAGGAGGAAGGGGACCTTTCGACCAGGGACCAATAACATTTTTAAGCTTCCATCCCGATGGATGGCCTCGATACGAGGAGGTATTCAATTGAGGAAAGCTTTGGTTGCAGGGGCCTCCCTGCTAGTTCTGTCCTTGATGCTGACCATCATCCCCCTTGGAGCGGATTCGCAGGAGGTGGTCGAATCGACGATCTGGGGATACATCTACGATGCTGAAACGGAAGAACCGCTTTCGGAAGCTCTTGTAAGGCTTTTCGCCAATGTGGGCGGACAGGGGTACAGGACCCGTGCGGATGGAAGGTACGAGTTCACCATCAATGTAGCAAGGTCGGAAACGTTCGACATCCTGGCCACCAGGGAAGGCTACTACGACCAGTGGAAGTCCGGTGAGATCGGCAGGGGAGAGACCATGCAGATAGACTTCATGCTGGAACCCAAGGCGGCATCGGTTTTCGGCTATGTCCTTGACAGCGTCACATCGGACCCGGTCCCCAACGCAGCCGTTCAGCTATATTCCACGGACTACGACGGGGACGACGAGATAACCTGGACCGATGAAGAGGGATACTACATAATGTTCGCCAAACCCGGCAACTACAAGCTGCTCTCCGGTGCGGACGGATACGAGATCTATCAATCCGACGAGTTCTACCTGGAGGAGGACCAGGAGCTTCAGATGAACATCTCCCTGGTCCAGATCGTCACCGGGGTCTTCGGATATGTGACCAGCAACGAGGACGGACCCCTGTCCGGTGCGTACATCCGAATATACGACGAGCAGATGACCTTCTTCGATTACACCTTCTCGGATATCGACGGAAG
Organism: Thermoplasmatota archaeon; assembly: GCA_049472215.1. Taxonomy (GTDB): domain Archaea; phylum Thermoplasmatota; class Penumbrarchaeia; order Penumbrarchaeales; family Penumbrarchaeaceae; genus JAFGLL01. The sequence continues at coordinate 22,872 of JBLIRH010000028.1, forward strand.
CTACGAGATCCGGGCGCCTCCGGGAGAATATACCATCGAGGTATCGGCCGACAGCCATTTCGATTACGATGACACCATCGTCATTGACGAGAGCGGGATGCTCGAGTACGATATAGAGATGAACAAGATCACCGTGACCGGCGTTCTCAGGTTCATAGTGGATTTCATAAGAGAGCTTCTGGGCGGAATTTTCTGATAGGTATCGAGAGGGGGGGCTTCATTCCTCCCTCTTAACTCTCTTCAATTCGCCTCCTTTTACTCTTTTGAGGTATCCCAGCTCTATCGCCTGCTCGAAGCGGTCGAGCTCGGAGAATGCGATGGTTATCCTGTCACCGGCCTTGTACTTCGTCCTTGTCTTCCAGTCGGTGAACTTCGAGGTTACAGTGTAGACCTCCGCCTGGTCTATGAGGGACCCGAGGTCGCGCTGGCCTTTGGCCTGGGAGTAGTTGCCTGTGTAGGTCCTGAGTACCCCGTCCTTGACGAAGCCTGTCTTGTTGCAGAGGTGGTCGAGGAGGTACCTGTCGTGGGTAACCATGACTATGGCTCCCTTGTAAAGGTCCAGCGCCTTCTCGACGGCGGTCCTGGACCTGATGTCAAGATAGTTCGTGGGCTCGTCGAGGATCAGAAGGTTCCTCCTGCTCGAAACGAGATGGGCGAGAGCGACCCTTGCCCGCTCTCCACCCGAGAGGGTCGAGATCTTCCTTTCCACATCGTGTCCCTTCAGCTCGAACTTCGCGAGGACCATTCTGGCAAGACCTTTATTGTCCTTTCCCAGAACGGATAGGAGCTGCTCCTCGGCGGTCAGTTCCGGATCGAGACCGTCATGGTCCTGGGCGAAATAACCGACACGTGCCCCCGGTGCGACCCAGAGGTCCCCCCTCGTTTTCAATCTGCCCATTATTCCGAGTATCAGGGTGGTCTTGCCGGAACCGTTGGGTCCGAAGATCCCGAGCTTGTCCCCTATCTCGACATCGAGCTCCCCTTCCGTTATCACGGCTTTGCCGTCACGGAGCACCATGAGGTTGGATGCCATTATGAGGTTCTTGCCTCCGGTCCCTTTCTCCTTGACCGCGAAATCGAGCTCCTTTCTGAGTGCCGGTCCGTCATATTCTCCTCTCCCATCGACCGTCTTGAGCCTCGCCTTGGTAATGGGAATGTAATTCCATTTCCTCTTCTGCTCCTGGATGACCTTGAACTGCCTCTCTTTTTCGATCTTTCTTCTCTCGGCTTCCTTCGAGAGTCTCTGGTATTCAATGTCCGTTTTCATCAGGTAGTCGGTGAAATTGCCGTCGTATTTCCTCGTCCTTCCATCACGGACCTCGATGACGATGTTCACGACATTGTCGAGGAAGTACCGGTCGTGGGAGACGACGACAACGGCGCATTCCTGCTCAAGCAGGTAGTCCTCGAGCCATTCTATTGTATCTATGTCCAGGTGGCTTGTGGGTTCGTCAAGGAAAAGGAGATCGACATCCTTTATCTGTACGAGGACCCTTGCGAGCATGACCTTGGTCCTTTCGCCGCCGCTGAGCTGGTTCAGGGACTTCTGGAGAACCTCGGGCTGGAGCCCTACCTCTTCCAGGGCCCCTTCGGAGAACGAGGAATAGTAGTGCCCCCTTGCGTGGCTGAACTCTTCCTGGATGTGGGAATACTCTTCTCCCAGCGTCGTCCAGTCCACATCCTCTCTGGACGGATCGGCCATGATCTCCTCGAGTTCCGACATCCTTCTGGAGAGGTTCGATATCCGGCCGTAGGGGGCCCCTATCACATCTCTTACGTATGTGCTCCTGTCGATCTTGGGGAACTGGGGGAGATATCCGAGCTTCTCGGTACGGAGCCTCAGGTCTCCGGTGTCAGGTTTGAGCTCCCCCAGGAGCATTCTGACAAGAGTGGTCTTCCCCGACCCGTTGTCCCCCACCAGACCGATGCGGTCCCTCTCGTTGATGTTGAGAGTGGCGGACCTGATGACATCCTTCCCTCCGAAGGACCTTGTAAGCCCTTCGGCGCGTACGAGCATGCTCTGTGTATCGGGGGACGACTTAAATCCTTATTGGATTAAACCCGTTTTCTCAAGATAGTTATTATCACTATCACGATAACAACCACTGATCCTATGAATAGGAATAAAATTCCACATATCAAAACGAAAAATGATGGTAAGAATACAATGGTCGTGGAACTGCTGGAGGTTCCTTTCTCCCATTCCTCGAGTTCTCTCCAGTGAAGGATCAAAGTATAATTGCCTGCTCCCCTGATCTCGATCGTGATATTTTCATTGAAGGGTGTATCGAAGATCGCAGAAATGCCTGGAAGCGATGGATAATACAGATCATCATAGGATGCCCCTAAAATATCTTCTTTTGTGGTATCGTTGATGACCAAATAAACAGCCTCTCCTGTGAAAGGCTCAATGAACATCGGATCATTATCGGAGTCCCATATCTGAACTTCTATCTCATCACCGTCGGAGCAGTTGAATTCGAAAATGCAGATCGAGTGTGGTTCGAGAAGTAGGTTGATAATAACGGGTCCTGTTTCGTTCGACACAACTCCATTTTGAGTATCACTTTGATATTCGTGAGTGTATTCTCCCATTTCCGGCTGGATGGAAAGTACCATCGCCAGGATGATGAAGACAGATAGGACCTTCAATTTGAGACCCCCAATTCTCCTTCAGATATTCACAGCCAATATACTCGGAAATCGATCCCGCACTCCAGAGTTGTGGAATTATTTAGACATATCGAATCACCTTAAATGGGATTTTACCTTCTTCGGAGGAGCAAAGGCAAGGTTTCGTGGCTCGATACTGTATCAGGTCTATTCTATTTTCTCTACGATCAGCAAGAAGTCGACTTTTGCTGTTGCACCCATGGGTTGGAAGGTTGGTTTGATATTCGGAATAATTGAAATGATCTCACCATCAAGTGTATTTATGAACTGTTCCAATTTTTCATGTATGTCCTTGCTTTTCACTTCCAGTCGATGGACTTTGTATTTCATTAATTGCCCCCCTACATAGTAAATATCTACGATGGTCTGAATATCATATTAATTAAATAATTATTGGGGATTTCAACAAAATATTCGTTTTTCATGGGGCGGAGGCAATACAACTTCATTTCATCCAGGGACAGGTGTCCTTCTGAGGACAATGGGCGCATCCGTATTTCCTCGATATCAAGGGTAGAATGACATAGGAGTCGATGCAAAATAGGACCAGTATGGCCAGTATCAAGAACGAAAAATCGGTGATAAGGAAGATCGTGGCCGCTACAGGTGGGATAACCCACAGGGGAACGATCACCGGGATGTGCTTTTTGAATTTCTCGTTGAAACGATTTCCGTCTCTTTTCTGTCGTATGCCGACGGCTATCTGACCGTATCCGCAGGGACACGCCCTGGTATCGAAAAAATGACAGTACG
>JBLIRH010000029.1:0-26251 GCA_049472215.1 Thermoplasmatota archaeon
TCGGCTTTTCGAATATCATGGCCAGGGTCTTTCCCTTGAACGGGACCATATCGATGCCGTCCCTGTTCTCCCCTTTCATGGTGATGGCCAGATCAATGATATCTTTTAGTTCGTGCTCGATATCCAAAACGGAAACAAGATCCCTTTTCATCCTGCCGCCTCCGATGATGGTTCGGCTCTATCAAGATGTCCGATATATAAGTTTCCACCTTTGTCGCGTAACTTTCCAGATAACCTTATTAACGTTGAAAGTAAATACAGTATGTTGTATGGAACATCGCCCCATACGACTCGCTATACGAACTACGTTGCAGGGGAGTAGCTGTTTCTTAGGTGTATCACTCCAATATGCTGAACAATCCTCTCTTCCGAGACCCCTGCAACACTCTTTTTAATTATGGTCGCGGTATATGGTGCTGCAGGGTGACATCTTGAAGCTCCACGACCTTATGAAGGACATCCACACCATACTGGACAGGTCGGGATTCGTGACCTCCGAGCTCAAGGGTCCTGGCGGTGCGAGCTTCAATCTCGTCTCAAGGAGGGATGACCTCCTTCTTCTCATCAAGGTGGTGATGACCAGGGATGAACTGACCCGGGCGATCTCCAACGAGATGATCAATCTGGCCAGGGTTCTAAAGGGATCTCCGATGATAGTCGTACCGTCTATGGTAAACCTACCGCATCAGGACGGGGTCCTCTATGTTCGTTTCGGCATCCCCCTCCTCACGGTGAACACCCTTTTCGATCATCTTATAGAGGAGGTTCCCCCCCTCGTATATCATGCCTCGGGAGGCTATTTTGTGAACATTGACGGGGCGCTTCTCCATCAAAAGAGAGAGCTCAAGAAGATGTCCCTCGGGGCACTTGGCGAGGCTATCGGTGTTTCAAGAAAGTCAATACAGATGTACGAGAGCGGCATGGGTGCGGATGTGGAGATCGCCCTTAAGCTTGAGAACGCGCTCCAGGCTCCATTGATACTGCCGATGGACCCATTCTCCTACAGCGACGAACTCCAGGCTATCAGGGACGGTCTGGACAATCTCCGCGGCCTTAAAAAGGAGGTACTGGAGCACCTCGATTCGATCGGGATGGAGGTATTCCCCACTCATAAATGCCCTTTCGATGCCCTGGTCAGAGACAAGAGGGACCTTGTTATAACATCCGTGGCGACAGGACAAAGGAGCCTGGGCGATCGTGCCAGGCAAATGACCAGGATAAAGAACATCACCGGCGGCGATTCGGTCATGATCGTTTCCGACAACGTAGAGCCAAGAAAGATCGATGGTACATCCATGCTCAAGGTATCGGAACTGAGATCGACGGATAGTGCAAAGCATCTTATCAGGATCATCAGAGAGAGGTCCTAGTCTTTTTTCCTGTTACTCTCTATGTGACCGCCAACATTTATATAGACGGAGGAACCGTTAAACGACCGTGAGGCCAGTATCCCGTCCAAGGAGACATTTTCGACAGCTAATGACTTTTACAGCCGTTGCCATTTTGGTTCTAATAGGTTTGGGACTTATTATTGAAGGTCTCCAGGTCGTCAACGAGAACGTCATATTCGAAGGCAACTCCTCCTTCACATCTTCATCATATGTTAAAACAGGTACCGGTTCGCAGGCCGACCCATACATCATCTCAGACCTTGATATGGGGCCCCACAATATCCAGATCAAGAACACATCAAGCTACGCCGTTTTCAGGAACATAACATTCTCCCAGTCCTCCTCATGGGCGGTCTTCCTTTACAATGCGGATAACGTGGTCCTTGAGAACATCACAACGATAGGGAGGTCGAAGGTGATCTACGGTTATCTGCTCAATGACCTGATCATCACAGAAAGTAATTTCTCGTCCATAAGGAACACTGATCGATCTTTCGATATGATCAATTGCAATTCCATCACCATTCAGGATTGTATATTCACCGAGAACAAGGTGACATCGGCCGGCAGGATACAGTTCAACAATCAGGGATCGGACCACCGTTTCCTTCGGAATCAATGTAATGGTGTCGAATACGCCGACAGCAGGTTTCACAACAACGGCATCATAGCGAATTCCACCTTCATTGATTCTCGAGTTAGCATCCAGAATGGGAATACGGGAGGAAGGATCGAGCACAACACCTTCGATAATTCCGGTGGAGATGCCCTATCAATAGATGCAAGCTATCGTCTGCATATCAAGAAGAACTATTTCCACGGGAATACCGGGATCTATTTCGGTACCCTTGCCTGGCAATCGGACCAGACACCGCAGGTGATCGAGAACAACACCTTCGAGTCATGCAATGTCGGGATCAACACCCCCGCCGGAGCAACGACGAGACTGACCTATACACATATCAAATACAACTATTTCGGCAACTGCTCCTCATATGCGATCAATCTGAACAATGGTCTGGTAAATCGTGTCTGGCACAATATCTTTTACCACAACGCTGGAACTGACAACACGACCGCTGGAGCCCAGGTATCCGAGGTTTTCTATCCACTGGACCAGTGGAAGAACAGATGGACGGTGGGGACCATTGGAAATTTCTGGGCTAACCACAGGGTTCCCGATGCAAACAACGATGGTATTGTGGACGTGAATTACACACTAACCAGTGGTGGGATGGACACGAGACCCTCCACCAATCCATATTTCGACATCACAAGACCCCAGATCACAATAACAGAGCCTTCATCCGGTGATCTTCCGAGGTCATACGTCAGGGTAAAATGGGAGGCTTCGGACGTGGGTTCAGGAGTCTCCAAGGTCTACATATCGGTTGATGGCGGTCCCTCCGTGGATGTGTCCGAAAAGACCTTGCACAGCCTTTTCCTCGAAAAGGGATTTCACGATATCAAGGCTACCGTGTACGATAAAGGGGGTCTTTACGGCGAAAGCAAGGTTCAACTCACCATACCCGATACAGAGGATATTCTTACCCTTGACCACCCCATCAACGGAGAATACAACTCGACCGCTCTACACAGGATCGCATGGACCATAAGGCCATACTTCACACCAACGAACATCACCCTCGAGATCGATGGTGGAAAACTGTATCTTCCCACGAACGCCAGGATCCTTTCCAGGACCCTTGCCGAAGGAGTTCATAATATCAAGGTAACGGTAAGGGACGATGATGGCCTGACATTCACCAAGGAAGCGACCTTTACCGTTGATCTTACACCTCCCCAGGTTCTGGTGAGGGCCCCGTATCCCGGTGCCGTTATCTCCAACAATTACGTGACAATAAATTTCACTGCAATTGATAATTTCAAACTGGACCGGGTAGAAGTCAGGTTCGATGACGGGTCCTATATCGACAGGACCAGAACGACCCAGTTCTCGGACCTGCTGTCAAACGGCCCTCATGTTATGAACTTAAGGGCCTTCGACCTTGCCGGATCAGAGACGAACCTCACGATCCCGATACAGATCGGAGGAGATACCGGTATCGATATAATCGAGCCGTTGGACGGTAGCGTTACCAAGAACTCGACCATAACCTTTACCTGGGATTATAATAGGGACTTTCCATGGGTCCTCTCCTTTCTAAGGTTGGGAAAAGGTCCACTTGAGGATATCGGAGGGGCGAGGTCCAAGGAGCTTACGATCACCACAGATGGCGAGTACGAGATACTGATCAGACTTGAGGATGTATTCGGAAATTACATAGAGAGTTCATCCAAGATAATAAGGGATACGAGGTCTCCGGTGGTTGATTTCGTATATCCGCAGGGGGATTCGGTGATAAATTCGAAGGATATCGAGGTCGTATGGGCCGGGAGGGACCATTTCGGACTCCCGGTCAAAGAATATCTCCTCGGTGTGGACGACGGACCTCTGATCTCGGTGGGCAACGCAACATCAAGGTTCATCTCCTTTACACCGGGGTCGCACAGTATAAGGATCAAAGCCCTGGATATGGCAGGGAACTCGGTCGAAAAGCAGATATCCTTTTTCATAGACGTCGTATTCCCGACCGTATCCCTGCTCTCGCCGGTGAACGGCAGCATGTTGAAGGATTCCTCCACCGAGATCCGGTGGCAAGCCTCCGATGACAACATGATCAGCAACCTTACCCTGGTCATCGACCATCGTTCATATATCGATGTACTGGGCAAGAGCTCTTATATCACGACCATTGGCACCGACGGTCTCCATACGATATCGTTGATAGTGGCCGATCCGGCGGGCAATATCGTTAACATCACCATACAGGTCCTGGTCGACCTGATACCCCCGAAGCTCCAGTGGACAAGTGAACCTCTGGGGTTTTTCGGCAGGGATTGGGTCAATATAAGCTGGACAGCTTTCGATGCTGTCGGTCTCAACAACCTCTCTTTGGAATGGGAGGGTTCCGTCCTTTACCTGGAGACCTCCCAGGAGTGGATAAATCTAACACTGCCAGAAGGTGACTACCTGTTCTCATTGAAAGCGGTCGACCTGGTGGGTTGGGAATGGACCATGCCGAGTTCGGGACGTCTCGTGATCGACATGACCCCGCCCCAACTCGATCTGGACCTTCAGAGATCGATGGTATCGGGAACTCGTGCTTCGGTCTACTGGACCGCTAAGGACAACCTTTCCGGGCTGCTCCGGACCGATATCGATATCGATGGAGAGGGTTTTGTCCCCGTTGTAAGTGGGAACCTCTACATTTTCGAGGGATTGAAGACCGGCGATCACAGGATCACGATCCGGGTGAAGGACAAGGCCGGCAATGCACAGGAGGTTTACTGGGACTTCTCGGTCGGGAAGGGGACAGGTCCGGACGATGATGAGGCCTCCGGTTCCGTACCGACCCTCGTAATCATTGCCATTGCCCTGGTGGGAGTTCTCCTCCTTGCTATGATCTTAGGCATAGTGATCTCCAAGAGAAGGTCGAGGCCTCCCGAAACCAGGTCCGTGAGGAGACCCTCAAGGATCGGTCTTTCCATACCTGCTGCCCACTCGGTCCGCCATCTTCCCTCGGACAAAGCGGCGGTGAACCTGCCTCCTGCCACCTCCGGAAAGGTGGAGACGACGGAGGAGGGTTCGGGATACATCAGGCCGAAAACTGAAAAGACCTCGAAGAAGCGTATCATAGATCTCAAAGATGATGAAGAAGCCTCGCGACAAGACATAGAGGCTCCCCCTCCTGAGGTCGTCCACAAGAAACCCGGGAAAGCACCGCCGGCTCCCGAGGGAATGGAAGGCGAGGTGCAGCCTCCATCGATGGAGCAGGGAATGCCCACAATGGAACATGATCTCGGTCCCGAACCAGATGAAATGGCCATTGGGGAGCTCAAGGACGAGGTACCCGTTTGGGATGAGGATGAGCATGAGGATGAGGGGGAGGAGTCCGCTGGATCAATGAAAGGAACGGATAAAGGGACGGTCGAGGAGGAGGAAGAGGTACAGGATTGGGATGAGCTCGACGAGATGGAAGAGCTCGAGGAGCTCGACGAGGTCGAGGAATGGGATGAGTGAGGAAGCGACCGTAAAATTTCAATAAAAGGTCCAACTCAACCGTCCATTCGAATTCGGTCGGAGGTCGGGCCAATGTCATCCCTCAAGGACAAGCGTATAGCTCACAAGGTTGTCAAGGATTATCTCGTGATGACCGCTGGTGCTCTGATAATGGCACTTGGCCTGCTTTGGTTCCTGGATCCTTATAAAGCATCGGCCGGAGGTGTGTCTGGTATCTCCATCATATTACGCAACACCCTCGGGATACCCCTTGGACTTTCGATGATGGCCCTCAATCTTCCTCTGTTCCTTGTCGGGGTGAAGTTCCTTGGAAGAAGGTTCGGCATCAGGACATTCTATGGGTTCATGATGTTCTCTATAATGGTCGAGTTCATCGACAAGGTCGTTTACGGGAAGATCCTGAACACCCATTCTTATCTGCTCTCGGACCCGGAAGGGGTAAGGGTCCTGAGTGATCTCGACCCATTGCTGGCGGCCATATTCGGAGGAGTGCTTCTTGGTGCCGGGCTTGGTCTGGTCTTTCGAGCGCAGGGATCTACAGGAGGTTCCGATATCATTGCCCAGATGGCCGTCAAATACAGGCTCCTGACCGCAGGTCAGGCCTTCATGCTGTTCGATTTCCTTGTGATCTCGGCCGCTGCCTTGGCCTTCGGGAACATAGGGTATGCATTGATAGGGTTCTTGGCATTATTCTCTTCTTCCAAAACTGTGGACGTTGTTGTGGAGGGACTTGGGAACACAAAGGGACTTTACATCGTTTCCGACCGGTGGGAAATCATTACAAAGCGGATCCTTGACGAGATCGATCGGGGGGTCACGATCCTTCATGGACAAGGGGGATACACTGGCAGACCCAAGGAAGTGATATTCTGTGTAATCACGAGGCGGTCCATCTACAGGGTCAGGCAGATAGTCTCTGAGGAGGATCCCAAAGCGTTCATGGTCATCTCCGACCTTCACGAGGTCTACGGCTTTGGTTTCAAACCACAAAAGGAGGTCGAAACACCTCTGTAAAGGCTTCCTCCTCATTATCCGGATGTTTAAAAGGCGCTCCCGAACATAAACGATATAACCTAAAAATCTCTAATATCCGCGATGAGGCTCGAGATCCGGGACAGACCTTACGACCTGTATGCTGTCGTCTCAGCTTCGGCCTTCCTCGTTTTGATCATACTCATCTTCCCGGGAGCCGGTGTTCTGAGGATAGTCCTGGGGCTCCCCTTCATACTCTTCTTCCCGGGATACGTCCTGATCTCGGCCCTCTACCCGGAAAGGAAGAGATATTTCGACAAGGACGGGAATGAGGTGCCACCACCCTCCGAAGAGGAGGAAGGGACCAACCACGATGGCGTCGCACAAGATAGACCATATCGAAAGCATGGTGGAAAGCACGCCTCATCCGGGGAAAGAAGGTCGGAGAAGGAAACGGATGAAGCCCCATCGGAATGGCCGAAGGGAAAGGGATTGGACGGTCTCGAAAGAGTGGCTCTCTCCCTGGGTCTTTCCATTGCTGTTACCCCTCTTATCGGCCTGGTGCTGAACTATACCTATGACTGGGCTCCGGACACCCTTGGCATCAGATTGGTCCCGATCCTTGTCTCCCAGTTCGCCTTTATCCTGATCGTAGGAGGGATCGCGATATACAAACGGTCCAGGGTTCCGGTAGAGGACCGTTTCGCCATCGTCATCGATCTGAAGGTCCCTGAGGATTACACTTTCACCGACAAGACCTTGACCGTCGGGATCGTTCTGATGATGGTTCTCTCCGTCGGTATGCTCGTTTATATCATTGTCGTCCCCAGGGAGGGCGAATCCTTTACCGAGTTCTATATCCTGGGACCGAACCATAAGGCCGAGGGGTATCCCGGTAACCTGATGGTCGGGGAATCGAGCTTTCTTTACATCGGTATCGGCAACCACGAGCACAGGGATATGAACTATACCCTTGTGATGTCGGTCGATCCTTCCGCAAGCAACGCCCCCGTCTCCTCCTTAGACAACGTTACCATCTCGAGAAACACCCAGCCTTCCATGTTGGTAGAGGTCGATGAAGGGAAGACAAGGGAGATCCAGTGCAATTTCTCCATTCGCCATACGGGATCCTTCAAACTCCGTTTCCTCCTGTTTCGGGAAGGTGAGGAATACAGGGACCTTCACATCTGGACCAGGGTCTTTTCTGATGGATATTTGAAGAACATTTCCAACGACCAACTCGAATTCTATTTAGCAGGGGAAGGTGGTGATCCTTCGCTTCTTCCCACATTCGGGAATGTCGAGGATCACTTCATTTTCTCCGTCGGAGCACGCAACATGTTGGATGAGGACGTCCACGTGAATATGACCATTGGCCTCGGTGATGTACCCGAGTTCTGGCTTTCCTTTAAAGATGGTTCGCCCGTCCAAATTTCATCTGAAAGGTCCCTCTACATGGAATTCACGATCAACGGCACCTCATCCTATGGGCCAAAGGACGTTTCATTGATGTTTCCCGAAGGGGAATGGGACATGGAGGTCAGCGTTAGGACAGGCCGGGGATCGGTGGTTTTCATTCACGAGATAATGGTTGGTGGTGGTTGATGGCGAGCAGGTTCACGATGCTCGGGAGGTCCCTTGCCCTCATCGTAGTTGTGCTCTTCCTCTGGGCATATCTTACCCGGAACCTGATGGTAGCCATGATGGGTGCGGGAGTACTCCTCTATCTGGCCTACAGAAGGATGGAGTTCCATAGCATGGTCAGGAACCTGGATATCAAGATCGAGAGGAGCATCCTCGAGGAGGTCATTCACAAGGACTCTCCATTCTCGATACGAACGAAGATATCGGCCAGTGAACCAGTGGACCTTCGGACGTCGGAAAAGGTACCGACCCACTTCATCTTCAGGGAGGGATCCACAGCTATCAAGGGAAAGGTAAGGACCGACGGCTCCCTGGAAACGGTCTTCTCGATGGTCCCGACCGAGAGGGGAGTTTTCAGGATGAGGCCCCTGGACATCGAGGTCACTGAAGGCAGGGGTCTTTTTGTCACGAACATGTTGGTGGATGCCGGCACCGAGCTATTCGTGAGAGCATCGAAGAAGGATATCGAACTGGCCCTTATCATGTCGCGCCGGAAACAGTTCGAGATAACGGGTCCTGCAAACAGGAGGCACACAAGGACCTTCATCACCGATTTCAAATCGATCCGAGACTACATGCCCGGCGACAGGTTTCGTGACATAGACTGGAAGGCGACCTCCAGGTTGACCAAGCTCATGACCAAGGAGTTCGAGAAGGAGACAAACCTTCCCACGATGCTCCTCGTGGACACCTCGATATCGATGAGGGAGCTAGTCAGAAGAAGGTCCAAGCTGGACCACGCTGTCGCTCTGGCGATACAGATCGCCATCGTAATGGACCATCAGAACCACCCTGTGGGCTTGATATCCTTCGACGAGACCGGGGTGAGGAGCCATATCGTTCCCGGCTCGACAGAGGTTGACGACATCGTCATGTCGCTATTCAGGCTCCCGAATCCGGTCCAAACAGGCAGTTATCCGGGCGCGCCAGGACCTGAGGTTCAGGAGGATGATAAGTCTGTCACACCTTTCCTCACCAGGGTCTCTCCTTTCCTGGACCGAAGGGGGAGAACAGCCAGGTCCAGGGATGCGGTGACCGGTATATTCGAGGCTTTTAGGGAAATGAGAGCATATGAGGAGACGGGCCTGCTTGTGGTGATGATCACAGACCTTGAGACGAACGCACCTTCCTTGCTCAAAGCCGTCAAGTTGGCGGTAACGAGCAAGCACAGGGTCGTTCTCGTATCCCCCTTCTCGTGGTCATACCATCTTGTTAAGCAGGATGTGTCCGTCGAGGCCCTTGAGAAGGCTTATATCGACCATGAGAGAAAACAGTCCCTTATCCGGGGATTGAGAGCTGTGGGCGCCCGGGTGATCGAGATCGGTTCCAGGGAGAGAGGAGACCTTGTTCTGTCTGGCCTTAGGAGGATGAGCAGATGATAAGGTATCTTATCGTCCTTTATCTGGGACTCGTGTCCATCGTCCTCATCGATCCCAACCCTCTCTGGGCAGCCCCTCTGCTAATTATCCTGGCCGGATTGCTATGGGAAAAGAAATGGCTGTCCCTCATCGGGGTGCTGGCATTCTCGATCGTCAGCCTGGGTCATATCGACACTGCCACCTTCTCCGACCTGCCAAGAATGCTTCTGCTCGCTGTGTCCCTTGTCCTTCCGGTCCTGGTCCTGATAGAGCTATCCCTGTCAGAGAGGCCCTACAGGCTCCAAAGGATCTCCCTTCTTCCGGTTCTCGTTTCGACCGGCATGTTGCTCGGTTTCTTCTTGGCCCTTTTCTTGCTGGTCAGGGTGCAGAGGATCGGCATCTACCTTTCCTCGGACGGGCTGCTCCAGGTCTTCATACTCATGGCATTGTCCATCTTCCTCACGGCACCAGTTCTTTTGGGTTCCAGGCCTTCCGATGCGGAAAATTCGTCATCTTCCAGTGACAGTCAGCCCAGTACAATAAAAACGAATAAGTAAGAGAAGGATATTTGGGCTCCCCACTAGCGCTGACTATCCACCAATCCAGACTATTTTTTGATTGGAGGGCGGCGAAGGCAACCAGCAGGTGAACACAGATGGCTCGCAGGGCAAGATCCTCGAAGGCGAAGGGACAGAAGAAGAAGGAGCAGAAGGCCTCCCCCAAGCCCGAGAAGAAGGAGACCGTATCGGAGAACGTCAAAGAGGAAGCTGGGGTGCCGGAAAGGACCAAGGAAAAGAAAGAGGTCCAGAAGAAGACGCCCGCTGCAAAGGAGGTCCCGGTAAAAAGTCCTCTCCGTCAGTGGTACGATAACAACAGGAACACGATATTTATCCTTCTGGGGATTTTCGTCCTTGCCTTCTTCCTGAGGGAGTTCTTCTACTACCAGATATCCTTCAACTCATGGCCACCGAATATCGTTGGTAACGACCCATCATACCACAAGAGGGTCATTGATTTCATTCAATCCGATTACCATCACATAACCATAGATCCTTTACTGAACTACCCCATATCCGGCGGAAACCCCAGGCCTCCAATCTTCGATTGGTCCATTGCACTCGTGGGGATCGCGCTATCCCCCCTCTTCGGTTTCAACGTCGATAATTCCACCTGGTGGGTGTTCCAGTTCGCCCCGACGTTCTGGGGGGCCCTTACGGTCTTCCCGATGTACATGCTGGGCAAGGAGATATTCGGAAAGAAGGCAGGCATCATGGCCGCGTTCTTCCTGGCGATAACTGCCTCACATATAGAAAGGTCGACCCTGGGATTCACGGACCACGATTCCTTCATCGTGTTCTTCCTCGTCGTGACCATGTACTTCATGGCAAAGGCGTTCTCGGTCCAGAAGGACAAGAACTATATTGCCGACTGGAGGAGGTCAAATACCGTCCTCCTCGGTTTCATGGCCTTCGCCAAGGACAACAAGGAAGCTCTGCTTTACGCATTCATGGCGGGTCTGTCCATCGCAACCATCGCGTTGACATGGCAGGGGTTCGCATACGTTCTGGCGATATTACTGATCTATTACATGGTCCAGCTGCTACTCCATCGTTTCAGGAACGAGGATTCCATGGGAACCTTCGTGGTTATCTTCATCGCCATGATCACGGTAGTTCTTCTCTCATTGCCCTATTACTTCGTGTTCTCAATAACGATATGGAGCCAGGGATTCTACATCCTTCTGGCGATGACCGTGCTTGGTGTGTTCATCGTCCCCACGAGGGATATACCCTGGCTTCTGGTCATCCCCACGCTTATACTGTTCCTGCTCTCATCCTATTTCATCCTGCGATGGGGGTTCCCGGACACTGCTGACCTTCTATTCACAGGCGGAGGATATTTCGTCAAATCAAAGCTCTACTCGACGATCGCCGAGGCCCAGGCCCCTGACATCTCGAGGGTGGTGTTCACCTACGGTCCGGCCACTTTCTTCCTCGGTCTGATCGGTGTCGTCATGGCCGCGATAAAGATACCCAAGCAGATGAGGAAGGACTACATCGTCATCGTGGTTTGGACCGCGGTCGCGATCTACATGGCCTTATCGGCTATCAGGTTCAATTTCAACGCAACACCGGCCTTTGCGCTTCTTGCCGGATGGGTCGTGGTGAAGTTCGTTGACTACTTCAAATCGGAAGGCCTGTCGATAGTATATTCCATCATCGCCACCATCGTATTCGTCCTGGGTTTGCTCGTGCTTTCCGAAGGATGGAACACTTACTGGTCAAGGAACTTCCTAACGCTGGTCATTCTCCCGATCTTCCTTCTATCGATCGGTTATTTCGCCTATATGAAATATAAAAAGAAGAGAGAGTATTTCAAGTTCCGAAAGATCCTGACAGCCCTTGGCGTCGGCTTCCTGGTGGTCTTCCCCAATCTATTCTTCGCGATCGACGCGGCGATACCGATCGAGAGCAAGAGGGATTTCGATCCGGACCTGGAGTACCTCGGTTCCTTCGGATCCTCCCTGCACAGCGAGTACTGGATGGATTCATACGAATGGCTGGCTCAGCAGGATATCCTGAAGAACAACGAAACTGTGCCTCCCGAGGACAGACCTGCTTTCATGAGCTGGTGGGACTACGGGTTCGATCAGTTGCTTCTAGGGAAGCATCCGACGGCAGCAGATAACTTCCAGAACGGATACCAGTTCACGGGATCGATGATAGCATCCCAGAACGAATCAGAAGCTATCGCCCTCATGACCTCGAGATTGCTGGAAGGGAATTGGATAGACAACAAGCAGAAGTTCTCCGATGAGGTTTGGGACATCCTCACGGACTATCTCGGGGACGACAAGAACTCGACCATGAGTGCGTACGAGATCGAGAGGATCTACCGGAAACCCGGAGATTACATCGAGGTCATCGAGAACAACCCTTCGAAATACGGCAATTACGATGGGATAACATGGCCGAATGCAAGGTATGCAGCTGCCAGGGGCGCCCTCATGCGTCTCGGAGAAGAGGGCCTTGTGAACCTCTACCACGATGTCAGGCAGGCGACAGGAAAGTCCCTCAGGTATTTCGCCGTTGACTACCGTCTGTTCCCGTTCTCCGCAAGCAATACGGGCATCTTCTATGCCCCGATAACCTTGGCCGACCGGAATGTCGAGGACTACCTCGAATACAAGGTATTTGCACAGGAGAACACAAGGGGTTCCAACGAGGACCCGCAGTGGACCGACTATCCCGACAATCCCATTCCCATGGAGAAAGCCCGTGAGGAATCCGAGAGGCTGGGTTACAAGTTCCGGATAAGGAACACCGAGATGTTCTATACGGACCTGTTCTACCATTCCCTCTTCTACAGGACCTATATCGGTTTCGCACCGGAGGCCGTGGGAGATGCCAACGACGGCAAGTCCATTCCGGGATTCCCGGGCAACCTGCAGGACCTCCCGCCCATGCAGGCTTGGAACATGACCCACTGGAAGCTCGTCTACAGGACGATGTACTATTCCGACAAGGACGAGGCGAACTCCACATTCCCCGATGACTACGAACCAATGGAATCCAAGGTGGCAATGGACAAGTACAGGAGCGAAGGCGGCGATGTCAAGTCCGGACTGGGACAGGGTGTCTTCTACATAATGTACTATGACGGCGCCATCGTTGAGGGAAGGGTCCGTACGGAGAGAGGTGTCGGGGTTCCGGGTGTCAGGGTCACAGTTCTTGATGACTACGGTATCCCGCACGGCAATGTTATCACCGGACCCAACGGCGAATACAGTATCATCGTTCCCCCGGGCGAGGTCGACCTGGTCGTGACCGAGGGAGAACTGAACACCAAATTCGACAAGCTCTACCAGTTCCAGATGGACCAGTCGACAGGACAGCCGACCTCATTGCTGAACAGCACGATATTCGAGGTATCGGATGAACTTGCGATGAGGGAGATCGACGAGGGTAGGATGGAGAAGGACCTGGTGATATCCGGAAAGAGATTGACCGGCAAGATTTTCTGGGACCTTAATGACGATTCAACCTTCGATGCCACCGAGGACGAGCTTGTTCAGAAGGGAACGATAACCTTCGACCTCCTCGGATCGGATGACAAGCTCTACGGTCCCTATGAGCTTGGAGAGGATGGGACCTATATTTTCGAGGACCTTGTTCCCGCAAGATACGATATAATCTACACCATTGGTGAAAAGAGCGATACCCTGATAACGAACTATAAGGTGGACCTTCAGGGAGAAGCCATAAAGGATATCCGGATCGACAACACCATGGTTGGCGGCAACGTTAAGGTTGTCACCGGTTTCCCTGCCCAGGGCCAGAAGGTCCTGATCACGGACAGTCTAGGGGAGACAACAGAGATCTTTACCGACCTTTCCGGCAATTACAGCGTTGATAGGTTGTTCCCGGGTCTTTACACACTGGAGATCGTGAACCC
Organism: Thermoplasmatota archaeon; assembly: GCA_049472215.1. GTDB lineage: Archaea > Thermoplasmatota > Penumbrarchaeia > Penumbrarchaeales > Penumbrarchaeaceae > JAFGLL01. The sequence continues at coordinate 13,905 of JBLIRH010000029.1, forward strand.
TTCGTTCGTTCATGACCCCGTCAAGTTCGACCTCGGGCAGGGGGACAACCTGACCTTCAACATAACCCTCCTGCCCAGGGCAGACCTGGAACTGAAGGTGAACTATCCGCTGGGATACCGTTACTCCGAGAACCAGAACCTTGCTTTCGCCCCGGTATCCGGCGGGATCGTTAACTTCATGGAACAGGGGAACAGGACCCGTAGATGGTCCGCCTTCCTCGATGAGCATGGTGTTCTGAGAACGGAACTGCCCGAAGGGATCTATGACATACAGGTCTATTCGGTGGACAGGGACAGCTACTGGGCGTCTGTCTTCTCGGTCGATATTGCCTGGAAGACCAAGATGTACCACACCATCATCCTGGAGAGGGCATTCAGAGTGAACGGCACCCTGTCCAAGCTGACAGAGGCTGCAATGAACAATACGGAGATGCTATTCATAAGGGAAAAGGATGGCTCCATCGCCCATGTGTTCACCAATCCGGTAGGCAGATACAATGCTTACCTGCCTCGTGACGGATACAAGATCGTGGTGGAGAACACCACCGTTCCCGGGAACGTGACCTATTTCCATATGCAGGACCTCTCTGCAGATTCGGTGAGGAACAACCTCCAGGTGGATATCTTTGCCTTCAAGACCGCAAAGGTTTCCGGAAGGGTCTACTGGGACAAGAACGGGGATAGAAGGTACACATCCACGGATGAATCTCTTCCGACGCAGGGTGGTCCGGATCCTCTTCCAGAAGAGTACGGTCTTAAGAACCTCCTCATAGAGTTCCAGTTTTCGAACGGATCTATATATGAAACTACGGGGGTCGAAGGAGAGTTCGTTGCGAACCTACCGCCCGGAGATTACCTGATGAGGGTTGTACTCAACGGTTTCTATCCGTTCACCAGAGAGGTCCTCGTGGAGAATACCCCCGAGGTAATGAACTTCGGTTTAAACAGCACCGATGCCGCCCTTGAAGCAAAGGAGAGACAGGTCCAGATCAACCTTTCGATGCCTTATTACGGAAGATACGGAATCGAGGACAGACCTCTGGCGAATGTCAGGTACACCATTACCCCGGTAGAGCCATATATGTCAGTGATGGATCCGATACACGGCACGACCACGGCTGATGGTGTTATTACCGCAGCCCTGACACCTGGCGAATATTTAATAGATATCACTGAGGAATCCGATGATGATGGTATTCTGCATAACGTTTTCGTATCTAATGAAATAAGGATCGATCCCCTTGAAGAAACCTATTACCTTGATCTTCAGACACAGCACATGGTAACATACAGCGGAAGAATGTTCCTTGTCGAGAACTCCATCGTCAGGTATCCATCAGAGATCTCCGTGAACTTCAATGCGATAAAGGGTATGAGGATAACCATAGCCTCAACGGAGACGGATATCAACGGTGAGTTCACCGTTGAGGTCCCGGCCGGGGATTTCATAATAGAAACCCATCAGGAGAGGCCGGGCACACATTACATGGTTTGGGATGTGATCTCCGTGGACTTCGGTATTGAATACCGGGAGTTCGAAATGGTCCAGGCCTTCCCGGTAGAGGGCCGCATCACACCGGGTTTCGATGACATCGAGGATTCCGAGGTGTTCTTCATCAAGGACGATCTATGGGTCAGCTCAGGTCTGGAGCCCGATGGCGATTTCATCGCGATCCTCTTCGCCGGAACCTACGATGCGGAATATAATTTCATGACCATCGATCCATCCTTCGGGGAGGGTATCGAGGTCGAATACTATCATTCGTCAAGGGTCGAGGTCGCTGGTGCCATGGTTGGCCTTAACCTTGAACTGTCCAAGAACATCGAGGTCAACGGTGCCGTCTATTATGATGTCAACAACGACCGGACCATCCAATCCGAGGAAAGGAAGGAAGGTGTCAACATCACATTCACGCCCGTCGATGGCGGAGACCCGATATGGACACTTTCGGACCCGAACGGGGATTACTCTGTGATGGTGCCCTATACACGGCTTGAGATCACTGTCGATGCCGAGGGATACAAAACATCACCGAGGGGCGATGTAGGATCCATCGACCTGCCGGTGGATGGGCTTGCACTCTGGGATGTTCCGCTGGTCCCCAACGACATAATGATCAGGGGGAAGATGTTCCTTGACACCGATCTTGATGGTATATGGGATGACGATGAGGGCCCCATTGGTGGACTTCAGTTGACCTTCACATCCTCGTCCGATGAAGTGTTCCAGATCACCACGGCAAGCAACGGTTCGTTCGAGATAGGCCTTCTTCCCGATATCTACAATGTGAAGGGGATGAGGTACAGCGAAGACCGCCCGATCGCGGGTTATCTTTCAGAGCTCAACATCAATCTGGGAGACGATCTGGTGAAAGAGGAGTGGCCGGCAGTTCCCGCAAGGAGAGTTTCCGGAACAGTGGGGTATAGAAACACCGATGGTGAACTGATCTACGAACCCCCCGTTGGCGAGGACATTGCCTTCACCGCCGTGGACGGCGGCGGCGAGATCACTGCAACATATTCAGACGGCACCTTCGTTTTGGACCTGCCCTATTATGATTACTACGTTTCCTCCCGTTTCACTACGAAGGAATACGGAATGGAAATGTCCTACAGGATCACGGAGCAGGTAACCTTCAACTCCACCACGGCGGCCGACGACCTTGCCTTCGAGTTCGAGAAGGTCAAGGAATATACCTTCAGGATAGATCTTGTGAACGACTTCCAGCATGAGATGGAGATGTCCGCGCAGGAAACGATCAGGCTGGAATATTTCATAGAGAACATTGGCAACGAACCTTTCAATGTCAACGTCCTCGTGAACGAGAAACCGGACGGTTGGAACATTGAACTTCCGGAAGGTTCGGACATCCACCTGGAGATCGGTTCCAGATTAACCAGATGGGTCAACATTTCCTCGCCCATGGAGCCTGATTTCACGAACTCGATCATCTTCCAGGCCGAATCGGACCAGAACACCAAGAACACCTTCCAGATCCAAGTGGAGACACCTGCAAGTTTCAAGTTCGACCTTCTCTTCGACATACCGGACGTTCTCGGAGCCGATTACGATCAAATGAGGGTATTCAATCTTACCGTGGACAACCTCGGAAACGGTGAGGATGTGGTGAACGTCAAGATGACCCCACGACCGGAGGATGTCCAGGGTGGATGGAGGATCGAGTGGGAGGGCTCCGGGGATTTCCCGCCTTCGGGTGAGAACGCTTCACTGCTGCCCAACGGTATGAGAAAGTATGCCATCACCGTTTGGACACCGGCGGGCGAGGACAGCTCACTCTACAACGATAGGCTGGTCCTGACATTTACAGGACAGAACCGGATAGGGGACACGGTAAAGAAACAGGTATCCATCGAGGTAAGAAAGCCAAATCTGGTCCTGCCTCCGGGCTTCCTCAAGATCAGCAACAGGAGATTGACGGACCCAGTCCTTAACCGGACCCTGGAAGCCAATATTACCGTAAGATCGCTCTATCGTGATGCGAGTTCGGTGAACGTATCGCTCCTTGTGGATGACAAGGTTGTTGCCGAGGGTGTGATACCGTACATTCCGCAGGACGGTCTGGGCCATACGAGGATCAGGTTCAACATTACAGACTTCAATATCACTGAGGATGAGTTCCATACCTTCATCGTCCAGGTGGACCCGTACAACGATGTGAAGGAGACCGATGACCTTGACAACGCGGGTATATGGTACAACATCGTTGTGGGCCAGACACCTGAAAGCGAGATCGAGGTGAACTGGAGAATAGTGATATTCGCGGTGATAATCATAGTGGTCGCCCTGGGTATCATAGCCTACAGACAGAGAACACAACCCATCTGATGATGGCTTCATACTGGCTCAGTCGATCACATCGAAACGCCCGTGGTCCATCTGCGGATAGTATGGTTGATGCTCCTGCAGCTCTATTCCTATCCTCTCGGTATAGCCCACAAGGTTCATGATGGCCATATTGAAATTGCCTTGTATGATGTCAGCACCCTGGCGCCCCTGAACAAGCTGGAGGACCATCCATCCCGTTGACTTGAACTTTGCCCTGAGAGCCTGGGCCGTTGAGACCGTCGATTGTCCCTCGGTCAAGCCCTGAAGGGCGGTTCCCAGCTGTTTGTACTTCATCAGTTCCCGTACCTTCTCCTCCATATCTCCTGTCTCCTCGAGGAGGGAGAATACCCTGGGAACCTTGCCGGTAAGGACCCCGCCATGTATGAGGCCTCTGCCTCCCATACCGCCGCTGTAGGTTTTGTAATAGGAGATGTTCCTTGAAATGTTCAGCGTCCTCTTGAACACCTCAGGAAGGTCCTTGAAGACCTTTTCCATGAAAAGATAGTCCTTCAGCTCCTCGTAGCCGAGAGAGAGGTTCGAGAAGACATCGCCTATGAACTCTTTTGTGAATCCACGGGAACCCCAGTAGGCTTCGGACCCCCTCTCCTCGATCACTACGTTCTTCCAACCCATATAATACAGAAGGGAGGCGATGATCCCCTTGACCTGGAATGAGCTCTGCATGGGAAGCATCACGCATAACCTGGGTCCCTTCTCAGTAGAGATCATCTTCTTTGCCGACCTCAGGCGGAAGAGCCTCTTCTCCTCGACGTTGATCTTTGCCTCGATCTTGTCCATCTCCTTGCCATAGAACTGTACCCTTCTCCAGTGCTCGAGGTTCAGGTCCCCCCTGGTATTGAGGAGCTCCATCATCTTCTCTCGGTTCCCCCTCATGTCGATCGGCATCGAATCCTCAAGTTTCTTCAGGGTGTCCTTGTCCCTTTCCAGTGTTTTAAGGGAGCGCTCGATCGAATCGGTAAGGTTGAAGAAGATCCGGTTGTAGAAGACCTCGGCCTCCTTCGAAACCGTCATTGTGAAGTCCATGATGTTCCTGGCACCGGTGAGCCTCTGGCAGATATTTCCGAGGTATATTTCAGGTGTTATCTCCATGCCGAAGAACCTGTTGATGAGATCATCCCTCTTGTCGTTCTCTCCTAGAAGAAGGGATGCTGATATCGAGATAAGTACCAGATATCGCTCTTCCTCCTTGTCAGGTATCCATTTCTTTATGGGGATGTCTATCAGAAAATTGAGATGCCATAGGTTGTCGCAAACCGAGGCCAGAAGTATCAACAACCTTTTGAACTGATCGTTCTGCCAAGGACCTCGGTTCAGGAACTCGAAATAAGCCCCTCCCCCCCCAGTGGATACATGTTCCAAATAGGCGCAAAGGGCCGTTGCCGTCGAAGGATACTCGTAATCGTTCTCCGGAGGGGTCAGAAGGAATGTTCTCTCATCGACAATTTTCAGGTCCCTGCTCGGACCATGATGGTCGATCCGGAATACATTGTCGCCTTTCAGGTCAATATCCATATCGATGAAGATGTAGGTAATGCCATCGTCGAGCTTCAACATCTGGAGTTCTTTATATTCCAACGGTGAAGCATGGATATCAATGGAATTTCCGTAGATGGCCCTGATCATGGCCCTTACGAAGAGGGCTCCGTTGAGGCCGTCCATGTCGTTGTGAAAATAGATGCCGGCTGTGCTGGTCTTTTTAAGGTGCACCTTCATGCCATCGAGGAACTTCCTTGCCTCCCTTGCTGTTATCTCGGTGCCGGGAAGCGATATGTCCGTCGATGCGGGGGTCGAGATGACCTCCATTACCTTTTCCGGCCTCCTCAGTTCCTCTTCGATCACCATATCATCCAAGTTTTTCGTATTATCTCGTTCCTTCGGTGCTTCTTTTTCTATATCGGAAGATGAGTTATCCGGTGTTGAAAGAAAGGATTCCAATGGGGGAGTATCAGGAATGGAGCCTTCGTCCATCGTGTGGGATCTCTTCCCTTTGTCCTTCTTTCTCCTTGCCATGGGATGAACCTGCCATTATTCGGGATATGGAGATAATACATTTCCGGTCCGATTTATCTTGACCGATAGAACATCGTTTGCAGGAGAGGCCTGTTGGGGAGCCTTTTCAGATGGAATCAGGGTCCAGGTATTCCTCATCTACCTCCTCCACTTCATCTGAATCTCCCTCTTCATCATCATCCTCATCCTCGTTGATCCCTTCCTCGTCCCCATCATCCGACCGAACGATCCCTTCAGTTCCTTCTTTCGGCAGAGTGGCACCGATGACCGGGGCTTCTGAATCTATCGTGGGAATGTCGCTGAAGAAATCATCGTCTTCCAGCCCCGGTTCGCCCCCCTCCATATTTCTGAGCTGCTCCTCGGTCGGGTCTATTCCGTAGAGGTCGCGGTAAAGTTTTCTCTGCTGGGCATACGGGTCCTCCTTAACCTCTTTGCGGAACTTCTTTCTGTAGATCATTATGCCTGTGCCGGAGATCAAAGTGACAAAGATCGCCACACACAGGAGGAACAGTGGAACGAGCAGACTCTGTTTTATTGGCTTCAGGAACGGGAATGTGTCTATCAGGAAGTCGTAGAGGTTGTCCGATATCTCAGCCCCGAACCCCTCTCTTGGTCTGTCCTTGACATTCACGGTGATGTATTCCGTGTATACAACGGTCCGACCATCTTCGGAAACGATCCTCAATCTCACCTGGTAATCACGTTTCTCTATCTTATCATCAGGGAAGATCGTGACCGCCACTGTGGTCGGTTCAGGATCGGCGCGGTTCTTTTGAGATGGGAGGAAGTAGCCAGCTGTCCTTGTTCCGCTGCGGTCCAGATAGGCCGCTCCTTCCTCTGCAAGGTAGCCTTCGACCGTGATCGTGACATTATCGCTGAAGGATGCGAAATTGGTGATGTCTACAGCGAATCCCCGTCCGGTTCCTCTATAGGAAAGGGCCTCCTCAGGCGACCAGTGTGTCACATTATAATCGTTCACCTTTAGTATGCCGAGCGTCACTCTGCTGAAATTGTTGTTCGCCGTGGCCATGACCTGAACGGAATAAAGGCCGATGGTCAGATCGAGGTCCGAGATCGAGAACTTGGGAAGGCGGCCTATGTTGGTCCATTCAAGCGTGTCTCCTGAATAGGTCCTTGTTCCGATCCGGAGCATATAGCGTATGTCCATATCAGAGTGGCTCGGAGATTGTTCCCAGGAGATGTCGATATCGTTGACCGCGGTGTTGAACGGTCCGAATTTTGGTACATCCTGTGGGGGGGGTGTTCCCTTGTCCATGATCCTGATGATGTGGTCCAATACATCGTAGTCGTATCCTCCATTCCTGTCTGATACGTTCACCCTCAGTATGTAGTAGCCCGGATCCAGCGGACTTTCGTCCGGCACGTCATAGAAGGTCCTCTCTCCCACGTTGATCCAGTGGGTAAGCTGGAGCTCACCGGGATATCGGAGGAACATTATCTTGTAGAAAAGAGTGTCCCCCTCGACATCAAAGGCTGCATCCCAGAAAAGATGTGGTGTGGATGATACCACACCGTCGGGATACGCCGAACCCGTGAAGATCGGTCTGTAGTTGTCCGGGACATCCACCCTTATCCGGAACTCCCCCGTTTCCTGGTAGTTGTCAAGGTTGTCCCTTGCCCTCCATTTGATGAATGAGTAGACCCCCTCGTCGGGAAATTCCAGATTCACCCAGCACTGAAAGACCTCGTTCCCGATGTCGGCGATACCCTCGGGAGCGGTCCAATCAGAATAAGGTCCGCTGGTAGTCCTGTAGGCATACTCGATCGAGGATAGGTTCAGTCGTGATGTTTCTGCCGAGGACCCTGGGAATCTGTCCAACCATTGTATCGTGCAGTTCACCGTTTCGAATATCTGCAAGGTGGTTGGACCAAGCGCGGTGAAAAATGGAGGGTCCGGATCCACCCATATGTTGACCGGTTCCGATAGTGCAGGGCCGTTCCCCACCTTGTCCTTTGCCTCGAACATGATATAATTGTCAACACCGGCCGACAATCTGACATTTCCCCATGCTTCGTAGGTGTCATTGTCTATCATAAGGCGGTTGGGGAGGAGTACACCCTTCTCGAGATTGTCCAGACCGTTGATGGACTTCCTGACCTTGATGGAGCCGGGTTGGACATTTCCCCCCTCGAAATCCTCCACCCTCACTTTGCACAGAACCGTTTCTGAATTATGCCATGTGCCATTAAGAGGGGAAAGGACCGTTAGCTTCGGGGGTGTCGAATCCACGATCGGACCTTTGAACACCGGGGAGAACATTGGGGCGGGATCCCTTTCCTCCACAACCTCGATGGAGTAATAGGTCTGGCCCTCCACTGGTATCGTGAAACTTACCCGGTAATATGCACCATCCATGTAGTCTATGTCGTTTGGGAAGATCTTCTCCATGACCTTGGGTTCCTCGAATACTGGGTCGTTTCCTTCCGAATCAGTATAGATCTGAATCCTTGGGTATCCTGCTATCGGAACATCGTTATCCTGGTCGGAATAGTTACAGGCGAAGGTCACGTTCCTTGTGGATGAGGTGACCTTGGGATTGAAATCGAAGGTAGACCAGAAATCCTGGTCGTACAGGTCCGGCCTGTGGTTGGGTCCGTCGACAGGACCGCTGTGCGGTGAAAAATATACTTCCCTGCTCCGCTGGTAGTAGTTCCTGTGGTCGATCCAGGTGGCCAGGGCCCTGCCGGTGTTATCATACACAAGGATCGGTCTCTCCTGGGTCGACAGGTCAGGGTAGTACCTGTCCGTGTCATCGACCCTCATGAGGTCCTCCCAGGTCCTTCCGCCGTCTGATGAGTTTATGTAGAATATCTCACCCTCATCCGTAGTATCCTTCGAGGGGACCGATCTCTGGAAGATCACACCCACTCCGCCAACTCCTGTTGTTGCCGTGTATGGATACCAGTCCTCTGATCCTTCGGGGGCAATTGCGATCCTGATATTCGTTGAGAAGGTGCTCCCCCCATCCTCGCTCCTTGCGAACCATATCTCATCGTTTCCGGTCCTCTTGTCCCTCCAGGAAACATAGAGGTTCCCTGCATCATCGATAGCCGGGGAGGGCCATTGCCTTGAGTTATATTGTTCCAGATCATCGGAGACGGCGACATCGACACCGAAGGTCTCCCCACCATCGTGGGAGGCATCAACATATGGCCTGTACTGGTTGTCAGCTCCCCTTTTATCCTGCCAGGAAACGTAGACATCGTCCCCCAGCATAACGCATCTCACGAATTCGTGATCCCTGTAATAGAGGCCGTCATCGTTGATCATCATCATCTCGGACCAGGTCACGCCTCCATCATCCGAATAGGATGTCCAGATGTTGTTGTAGGCTCCGGAATCCTTCTGGTCCAGCCATGCAACGAAGATCCTTCCTTCCTCATTGATCGCAATATCAGGAGATCCTGCTTCCCAGGTCTGCTCCTTCTTTATCGGATCGATCCTTATACTCCTTGAGAAGTTCTCCCCATCCTCAGCCCATGCGATCCTGATGTGTCTGGTCTGGGGCATGAAATATGTCTTGTCCCTCTCATCGGCCCATACAACGTAAACAGTGTTGTTCATGGCAATGGCCATCCGTGGTGCGTTCTGGGATGATCTGTCATTGCTCGTATTCCCATCCTTCAGTACATCGTCGATGCGCGATGATGTGGACCAGGTGATCCCGCCATCGTCCGAGTGTACTATGTAAGGGTCAGGATAGTACATCTGGTCCGTGGTATAGGTTATGTATATCCTTCCGTTGCCGTCGACCTCCATATCGAACGGCCTCTGATTGTAGAGAGTGTTATCCCAAACAGCCAATATGTTCGATCTGAAAATCGGTCGCCCCCCGGTGGCTTCCCATGGTACGTCCATCAGGATCGGTATCATCAGGGCTGCTACAAGAAGAACTGTAAGTTGTCTGGGCATATTCATGGGAGTGCCTCCAACCAACTCCTGGCTGAACGGATATCAACGGATATCTCTTCAAAGGAATATTACTATTTATATGGTACTGTACACCTGCAAAATGTCCAATCAAATAGAAAAATAAAAAAAAAGGGGAGGTCCGCAGACCTCCCCTGTCCTATGGCGCCTTCAGTACGCGATGTACGGATAGCCTCCAAAGGCGTCGAACGACTCCTCGACATGGATGTTCTGTTCGGTGTCGATGATCATGTCCATCACGACATACCCTGCCATGACCCCCTCAGGGACCATGAAGTGGAAGCCGATCTTGTAGAAGGTCATCGTCGACCAGTAGAACCATATGTTGGAGCCCGATGGATGCAGCGCATACAGGTCCGGATAGTTCGATATGTTGATGAAGGACAGCTGGAGTCCATCATGTCTTTCACCAGTCGCTTCCACGAAGTATGGATCGTCCGGACCTGGCCAGGCCCCGTATCCATCGATCACGAAGTCGCTTGGATTAAAGACGTCGAATATCAGTTCATCCGGTATGTTCTGCGGATTGAGGTCGTCAAGTCCGAGTGCGAACATCGGATACTGGGATTCCTGAGGATTGTAGATCCAGGCACCGGTCATCGGGTTGATGTCAAGCACCCTGGGGACTCCATCCCCATCAACATCATCGTCCAGATCATATGATACGTTTGCAGTAGGACCTTCACCGTACACCTCCGGGTCCACGTCAATGGACCCGTTATGGAAGGTGATCGATACGTTGAGGTAGTTGTAGAATCCCCTCGTGAAGAACTCCGATCCGGGATGCCCTCTTTCTATCCCGACGATTATTTCCATGTAGAGCGGCATGCCCTTGTTCATTGTGGAGTCGATGATACGGTAAGGGAACCCGTAGTAATCGTGCATGAACACGCCGTAATCTATCATGTTCTGGAAGTTGTTCTGAGCGAGGAACCAGGTCGGGCCCTCAGGTCCTCCGGTGAAAAGAGCCCCTACCGGGGACTGCTTGCCGGGACCGAAAGCCGGATAATACCACTGGAGGCCGCCGCCGGGCTGCGGATAACCAATTTTGCTCAGGGCGATCCCCGTATCAAGCCTGTCATCCGGAATTGTCGGCCTCGGGTCCCAATCATCTTCCATCCTGTCCCCATCCGTATCATCGTTGGATGGGTCCGTGTCATACATGTTCCATCTTAGAAGCTTGGGATCTGTGGTTGCCTTCCCCCTATCCTGCCAGCCAAAGACATCTTCGAATGTTGTATAGGTTGAATAGGTTCCCAGAGGCTGTGTGGAATGATAGAAGTTGGCAAGGAACTCCTCGGCTGTCCAGAAATTGTAGCTGTCCCACATCCAGTACCAGAGAAGCCATGGGTTGAGGTTGTAAAGCACTACCTTGAAGGTCTGAAGTGGAAGGGAGCCAAGCTCGTAGGATTTGGTGAACCAGTATGTCCACCAGGAGTACCTTCCCTCTGTCCATTTGGAGAATCCGGAGGCCGGGTTGGAGATATCGTGGTCGTTGTTCCATCTGTCCGGGATCCATCTTCCCTGGCCGGTTTCGTTGTTGACCTGATGGTAGTTGTATTCTGACCTTGAGTTCTTGTTGATCGGTCCAGGAGCATAGGCCTGGGTCTCCTTGTCGTCGGAGATGTCGTCCCCGTCGGTATCGTTGGAATTAGGGTTGAGTCTGAACCTGTATGCGATCAGGTAGGTCTGATAAGGATCCGTTCCGCCGCCGCCCTGCGCTGGCGGGGTGATCCAGGCCCAGAACCAGAGGCAGATGTCCTGCTCCTCGATGTTGAGGATACCGTCACCATCATTGTCTTCCCAGGGGTCCGGCAGACCGTCGTTGTCGGAGTCGACCAGGTGTCCGTCGGTGGAATCGGATCCGCCTGCCTCGACACCGTCGATGAGCATGTCATTGTCGGTGTCCCAGTCGTTGGGGTCAAGACCGCGGGTCAATTCTTCATTGTCCCAAAGTCCATCGCCATCGGTGTCCGGGTTGTTGAAGTCGGTTCCCATGGCCATCTCGTCGGTATCGGTTATCCCGTCACCGTCGTCGTCCACGTTGCCGTCACCATCGCCGTCCCCATCTCCGCCCTGAGCCGGACCGCTTCCCTCTCCGCCGGTGTCACCGCCGCCGTTCCCGCCGCCGCCGGTCCCGTCATTGCTGAAGTCCCAGGGCCACGAGTCGTCGGGGTCCAGAACGGAGTCGCCGTCGGTGTCGGGGTTGTTGGGGTCCGTGGGGATGTAGACGTTCTCACCGGTGTCAGCATCCACGCCAGCCAGCCTGAAATACTCGGCATAGTTGTCGTAGGGCGGGTCCACCTGGGTGTAGGACGCATACTCCTCACCGCCAAAATAATCGTTATCAAGCGTGGCATCCGCGGGGTCGGTGGGGTCAAGGCTGTTCTCAACCTCCCATCCGTCGGGGAGACCGTCGCCGTCCGTGTCGTAATTGTTAGGATCGGAGCCGGCAATGAACTCGTCCAGGTTCGTCAGCCTGTCCCCATCGGGATCGTATTCCCAGTCGTCGCCCTT
>JBLIRH010000003.1:0-83855 GCA_049472215.1 Thermoplasmatota archaeon
GGACGACGCCGAGCCCGATATTGTAAACAGGGACCGGAGAATAGAGGATCCCCAGCCTGGATTCGATGTCGAGGTCCTCCCAGTACTTTTCGTAGAGAAGATCGTATTCGAACGTCCTCAGGACATCGTGGCCCAGGGTGAGGTCCTGGTTGGCAAAGGTTGCAGCCGGGTCCCCGAACTTCAATCCCGCCAACCTTCCCCAGGTGCTCGTCTTCCAGCTTGTTCCGGGTTCTGATCCCGGACAGTACCTGGTGCTGCCATCCTCGTATCCGTCCGATCCGAAATCGTCGCCGTCTGTCATGGATATAATTGCAGGGAAAGCCTCTGCCCTCTTGTTGGTATTCAGAATGCTCACTGAATAACCGATCGCATCCCAGAGAGGAGCATAATTGTATGCTTTTAGATTTGATACATATCCTTTGTACGTCTCCCTGTTCACATCATCCATGTATGCCAGCGGGTAGTATCCAGCACCACCGCCGGACAGGTAGATCATTATCATCAGGCGGTCGTTGGGCCTCATCTGGTTGATGACGTTTATGGCCGCTGCCTTCATATTTCCTATGGGCTGGAAGTCCCCTATCACCGGGTCGTACCCGTCGTTGTCCATTGATCCGGAAGTGTCAAGGACAAGGACGAGGTCCAGCGGTTTCCTTTCCAGATTGCCCTGGTCCGGCTCGTACATGTAATATGAGTTGGGGGAGCTGTGGAAGATGCCTTCCACCGTCGGATTGTCAACCTCCGAATTGAGGTGGAAGCCGTCGATCATCTCCCAGGTGCTGTCGATATTGGTATCCGTGGGTTCGCCCAGGTAATCGAGCGGGCTTTCGCCGTTTATCAGGAGCTTTGTCGAATCGTGCTCCCAGTTCTCGTCACCGGACTCCATATCATCCCAGAATATGAAGATGGACTTGGTGATGGAGGGTCTGTTGTTCGAAACATCAAAGACCTCATCGTAGTCATCATAGAGGTCTATCCAGAGCGAGATCGACCTGTCGCCCGCGAAATTGGGTTTCCAGATGGCCTCGAGCGTGGTAGTTCTGTCCGGTTCGAGATACACGTTCTCCGATTTGATCAGGATCGATCCGTCCATGAACCTTACGGTTCCGCCGCCTGCCACTCCACCAAGATTGGCGATCTCGGCCTGGACGAGGTATGAGCTCCCGATCACGGGATTTTCCTCGTCCACGGACATCTTGCAATAGCGCCCTACAAGGTCCGGCCTCCAGTCCGGAGTGTTGAACCAGTGGAGCGGGAGGAACAGTATCTCCTGGAGCGGCCCCTCCTCACTGTCGAAGGATGCATGGTTCACCTGCCATGATTCCATGACGAAGTTGAACTTCCTTGTTTCGTCGCGTAGGTCGTACTGATGCGACACGACCCGGTACCCGCCGAAACCGTCCTCGACATACATCCCGTCCCTGGGCTCATAATAGCCTTCGACGGGAGCTACCTGAGTGAATGATTCATACATGAACGGATCAATTATGTCATCGCCGCTGAAGACAACACCGAGATATATGTCGTCGATGAATTCGCCCTCCTGCGGGCCGTACAGGCCGTCAGCCATACCCGCTGTGGGCAGCACAGCCTCGATACCCATGTACATTTCCAGGAACTCACCTAGTGTGAAGCTTCGAAGCACTCCGTCCGACATGTAATCGATGTTGTAATCGGGCTCGGTCATCAGATCGGAGATTATGGCGGACCCGACCATCATCAGGTTCTCATGATGGTCCACCGATAGATATTTCGCCTCGGGATAATCGCCGTCCAGATATTTCTTGAGCCCTATAAGGTCCTGATCCGTGAACGTCTCCCTTCCCGTGGGATCAGCTGGACCGGCATCGCCCGTCACCCATATCACGGAATTGAACCTCTTGAGATCGAGGATCGATAGATCGCTCGAGTAATCCCAGGCAATTCCAGCATACACATTCTCGACGGTATGCAGGTCATACTCGTATCCGAGATCGTTGAGCGCTTCCACGACCGCAGATGACGGAGGTATCCCGGAGCCCGAGAGGGAATAATCGATCAACCTTTCCGCCTTATGGGCCTGGGTGTCCACATCCGATGCGAAGTTGTCATCGGACATATCGTCGTCGACGACAAGGATGTTGTTCTTCGTAACGAAGGACGTGACGGTGGATGTCGAATATGAGATATCGTTGTTCTCCTCGTTTATCTCCGAGACCAGATGGAACGGGTCAACGACGACCCTGAATGTGTAGGTACCGACACCAACTGCGAGCCAGAGCTTGTAGATCACGACCTCTCCACCCTGTCCGACGAGGCCGCTGATATCGCTGGGATTGTCGTATTCCTCGTTCTCAAGCCCGGTCCTGGGGTCAGGTATGTTCGGTGTGATCGGAAGCTCTATGCCGTCAGGTCCCGTCACATAGAACATCAACGATGTCGACTCAAGGTCCGGTCCGTTGTTCCTTATATAGGCCTCCAGAAGTACAGTGTCAAGGTATTTGGGCGAGGTCCCCTCGTCTACGGGAACGTTCTCCCACACACCCTCGGCTGCCTCGGTGATGATGTAGAGGTTCATCCTGGTGACCGCAAGATCTCGACCCACCTGAACCTCCCAATCGAACCATCTCAGAACGTTGGCGAAAAGGTCGATCTTCTCATTGAGATACTTTATCTCCGTAACGTTCCATGCCATGACAGCAGCCCTGTACTGTGCATCGTGAAGGTCAGGGTCCGGGGTCGAAAATGACCGGATGTAATTGTATCGGGGGATTGGTAGGTCTTTCTCGACAAAGGTCGTCATCACTCCAACCGGGGTTTCAAGGCCGGCAGCGCCGGATTCCACCTCGTCCCTCACAAGGAAGAAGGTCATCCCGTCATTGAACGGGTCCTGTTCGAGAAGCTCGATGAGGTAATCCTCGCCGGCTCCGGGGCTCGGGGTCAGTCCGTCAGCATCCGTGTCCATACCGTAAAGGTACTGTCCCTGCCCTGTGGGGAGTTCGAGGTCAGTAGTTATCTTCTTTATGCCGAGATAGTCGTAAAGGAACACGCTCGCATCGATCGTGGTCTGCGGTGCAGGTATGATGTAGGATTGGGTGTTGCCTTCGATGAAGTAGTTCGCGAAGTGGTCAAAAGGGGACGTCCCGATAATTAGGAGGTATTTGTTGGCATCCATGTATTCCATCATCTCCTGGATGTTCCCTCCGGGTGAAGTGGGGGTCGCCTTTGGTGTGTTCGTTAACGGGTCCTCATCATATCCCGTGACCCATATCACTATATCGAAATCCTCCATTGCTGGAGCAGGTATCTCTGCCTGATTGTAGGAGAATGCAGGTGCGTCCCTGGTATCCGGACCATCTGAGACCTGCTGTGCTACATAGACCCTGTCTATGGTCACACCGGAACCCACCAGGGATTCGATGACGGAGGAGGTCATATCGCTGTTCGATCCCGTTATCGCATTGTCGTCGTCGACCACGAGGATCCTGGGCAGTACCTGGATTATCCCGAAGTCCTTGTTGTCCTTCCAGTAGTCTCCATCCAGATAATGGATGCCCTGGGGTTCCTCATCGTTCTGATAGGCGTCGATGGCCGCGTAAACAAGCTGTTCGCCTCCGGGAACATCGACCCTTGCTTCCAGTTTGAAGTAGAAGAACAGATATGCTCCTGGCAGCAGCTCTATGTCAAGCTTGACACATGTCGGGAACACGGTATCGTTCTTCAGCGGAAAAGCGTTATCTTCGGACCTGTAGACGCCGTAATGGTCGCCGTAGTAACCCATATAATCCATCTTCCAATCGGGGACCAGATCGTCATCGATATTCCTCATAACAGGTTCCCAGGTGGATACTATCAGGTTCACGTGCTGGTCCCTTGTCACCGGTTCGTCACCGGAGTTCTGAATGACAACCGTGACCGTTACCTCGTCCCCGCTGTGGGGGGCGTCGTTCGAGAAGTATATGTCGTAAATGCCGGGATCAGGGCCGTGGATCTGCAGGGGTATTAGCTCCTTATCGACCTTGAACTTCCTCTGAACGTAGTTGTTGCGGTAATTGAGCTCACCCTCGAATATCGGGTTAACCTTCACGTTGAGTGTATGCAGGCCCAGGGAGCGGGGGAGACTGCTTCCAACGGTCCAATTGAAGGTGAATGACATGTTCTCGCCGTTGCGGAGAATACCGAACCTTGGATTAAGTATCGGATCGACCTCGACCCCCGAAGTGTCGTAATGGGAGATGAGCACCTCTGAGAACCTGATGGTCTCCTCCGAATCGAATATCCTCAGGTTGGTGACCTTGTTACCTGCTTCTTCCCTCAGATGGGTGGATGTCATGTCCGCTCCGAAATTGTTCACATGGATCCTTATGAAATAGGTTCCGGATTCATATAGCGGATTTGCACCACTCCCATCAGGTTCAAGGAACTCGACGCCGGTTACGGCGAGGTCCGGCAGTGTTCCCAAGACCCCTGCCTTGTTCAGCACGGACTCGAGGACGATGATCGCGGTCCCTCCTTGCATCCTGGATGTCACTACGACCCTGAATGTATCCGGAATGGCGGCATCGGACACGTCGATGGTCAGGTCCTCGCCCGAGGACCAGGTGTCGTCAAGGCTGCCCGTCAGTTCGAAATACGTCCATTTGTCTATCTGCCCGGAACCTGGAGCGGTCAGCATTATCTCCGTATCCATTCCATCAAGATCATCCCCGCCCCTATGCGTAAGCACAAGGTCGTCCCCGCTGACCTCAGCCCAGAGGTCGACATATAGACCTTCCTCCCCTTCGTCTATGTTCGCTGTCCAGAGAGCTATTCCTCCGGCGATCGTGATGGAAATGCCGAGAAGCAGGACAGTTCCTACCGCTTCGGAGACTCCCAGAATGTGCCTCAGTGAAGAACTCTTCGAACCCTTCTTGATATGAACAAGGCTCCGCATGATTTCATCTCCCTTGCTCGTTCAGACCGGGAGAGCCTATATAACCCCTACAGGGTAATTACCGCTAAATTACCCTAATTTATGGTACTACAGGAAAGGCTGTTCAATCCCAACTCTCATCCTCTTCCTCATTTTCAGGCTCTTCCTCGATGGTATCGTTCAGGTCCATCGAAAAATCCATTTCGCTGATGAACCTGTCGTAATCCTCCTTGAACTCGCGGTCCATGAGGATCTCTTTAGCCTTGTTTATCTTGACCATGTGCTCCGCAGCATCCCTCGGATCTATCTCCATGTGGGTTGCGACACGGTCCGGATGATAGTAGGCTGCCAGTGTTCTGTATTTCTTCTTGATCTCTACCTCGGTGGCCGACGGTTCAAGGTCAAGGACCTCGTAGAGGTTGAAATCGAAATCGAACTTGCCGTCATCAAAGTCTATCTGAGCGTCGTTCTCCGATGCGGAGTACTGGGCAGCAACATCGTCATAAAGAGCCCTGATCTTGCGGGCCATCTCCTCTGCCTGGGAAGCGGACATATTTGTTTCCTCATTGATCACGAAATCGTCCGCCCTTCGGACCCTTTTCGAAATGATAATTATTATTATCACCACGATAACGATCAGGACCGCAACGAGTATTGGGATCGCAATTGTAAGGAAGGTCGTATCCGTCAGGATATCTATCCAGTTCTTTTCTGGGCCGTCATCTGGTACATCCTTGACGGTGAAACTGAAATTGACCTCATCGGTCTCGTCACCGTCCGTAACGACCATACGGACCGAATGCTCTCCCCTGGTCATTGTGAAAAGGGTCTTATTGAACATTACCGAAGTTGAAAAGGGCTGAATATCATCATCTATGAACCACTCGAACCTCAATTTGGTCATCGGATCGTCATGGTCGATCACCCAATCCGTACCGATCACCACGACACTCTGGTTCTTGAAGAATTCCTTCCCGTCGACGGTGATGGGTACCAGGGCCTCCGGTCCCTGATTGATATCGATGGGGAAGACCCTTGAGATATTCTCGTTACCGAGAACGTCGGAAGCTCGGAACTGAAGGGAGGTATTGCCCTTTCCAATTACCCCAAGGGCTGCCCCCGTGACCGTTATCACCCTGTCGTCACCGACAGGAGGAAGGGCCTGCCACTCCGTCCAGTTACCAAAAGTCTGGACCCTGAACATAACGGATGAGCTGTCCACATCAAGTTTGTTCTTTGGTCTCTCCGTGATAGTGATCTCCCATTCGAACTCCTCGTCATCTACCTTCGTCGTAGGGGCCGGGTATCGGAGAGATATATCCGGTGAAAGACCATCTATGTTAAATGTGAACTTCCACTGGATCACCTTCACTATCCAATCCTCATGGATCCCGGGAAGGTCCATCTTCAGATCGATCCTGTCATCGCCCAGATCCGGCATTTTCACGTCCGTCGTGAATCCATCCGGGGAAGAGGTGGTGTTGAAGGTGGAGGTGCCGTCGTTCAGCAGGACCGTGAGCTCCGAGGACATCGGAGAATATGGCGATAGATACTCCGTCAGATGCCAGTATCTGAACTTGATGTTTTTAACGGTGACCGTTGAGTTTGACTTGACCTGATCACCCTCCGAGATCGGATCACCATTCTCCTTCTCGACCACCATATCATATGCCTCGAGGGTACCATGAACGTCGACCTGAAGTTCGGACAAAGCATCCAGGTCCTGACCCGTGGAATTGATGGTAAGGGAGGGAACGAAGGTCAGCTGCCGATCGAAGTCCCAGTTAATGTGGAAGAATGCCTTGAAGAAAATGGTTAGGTTCACGCCGTCGTGGCTGTATCCCGGATCCGTGATGTCCAACTGACCCACCAGCATCTCCTGTGCTATGTCAGGTGTCACCAGATCCCACTGGAACAATGGTTGAGAGAGACCACCGGTCTTCAGTTTCACTCCCACCTGGTCTACAAGGGCTGGATCGATCTCGTAGAACGTGAAGGAGATGTTGTAATCCCTGTGGCCTGCCAGGCATATGTCCTTTGAGCTGCCGACCCCGTCCACGCTCCCCGAATAAAGGACAGTTGCCCTCGTAGGGGGACCCTCTCCTTCGACATCGAAAGAGCCAAGAAGAAGTATCGAGAGGAAGAGAACAATTGCGACCGTGAGACCCTTATTGAATGCGTGCATGAGATTCCCTGCCGGCAGTGACGTTTTTGGGTTACCTTTTTCGGCACCCCTACTGGTACGAACGTCAGAAACTCCTGTTTTGCTTAAAAAGTTTATGTAACTGTTCAACCAAGCAAATACTGAGTCCGGTGGATGATCTAAATGAAGATAGGAGCTGAACAAAACGTATTAATCGAAGGCTCTCATATAGGTCTCGACCTGGACCCCGACCAGACGTCTGCACTTCAATGGTGATACCAGTGAACAACATATCGGAGACGAAGGACATCTTCACCTGCCCCCAGTGTTCGGGTAAGTTCAAGGCCGGTATTCTGGAAGTGCCGAAAGCATACAAATGCCCCTCCTGCAAGGGGATAGTGACCGTTTTCCCGGATCGAGGTGTCAGGTCTGGTGATTTCACAAAGCAGCTGGACAGCCCACAAGCCCGTGAGAGCCTGGAAATGCTGGACAAGATATCGAAGGGTCTTTTGGGAGAACAAGAGGTTGACGAAACTGCCCTGGCGGAGGAGGAAAGAAAACTCTTCTCCGAGATCATGGAGCAGATGAAAGAGATAAAGAGCAAACAGGATAAGGCAGTGAAGGACACCTCCGCTGATGAGCTTAAGAAATTGAAGGATGAGAACTCCTTCCTGAAGGAAAAACTGACTCAAATGCAGATCGAGCTCAAGGAACTGAGATCGGGCAACGGAAGAAAGATCACCTCTACACCCAGGGAAAACCTCGATGCCCAGGTACAGCAGCTCAAGAACCGTATCCAATCACAAGCTGAGATCATTTCCACCCTTAACAAGGAGAAGCAGGATCTCGAAACACAATTGGCAGACGGGGCATCCAGCAAAGACCGATCGGATCTGTTCGCACAGCTGGGACAGACGAAGGCAATGCTCGAGCAGAGGGAAGAGGAGGTCAACGAGAGAGAACTCTCTCTCGACAAAAGGGAGAAGGAGCTATCTGACCTTTCCGACAAGATGGAGATGGATCGAAGCTCCAACGAAGAGTTCCGGAAGGAACTCGACCAGTACCAGGCCAAGCTGGAGAACCGCGCCATAGCTCTTGCCAGCGAAAAAGAGGAACTTGATAAGATCAAGATGGAATATGCCCACGTCCAGGACCTTGCCGAGGAGTTGCAGATCAAGGAGAAGGAGATGGACGAGAGGGAGAACAACCTTCACGAAATGGAAAAGGACCTGATGATAACGAGGGGAAACCTCAGGCAGACGGAGATGATGATCGGGGTCCTTCAGGAAAGGGAGAGGGTCCTCACGATAAGGGAAAAGGGCCTGGACGATAGGGAAAAGGCCCTTGAGAAGTCAAACCGCGACCTCGTCGAGCTGAAGAAGAACCTTGTCACCAGGGCCAAGGAGCTTAAGCAAAGGGAGGACAGCTCGAAGCTTCTTGAAAGTGGCCTCCAGAAACGGGAGGAAGCCCTGAGGTCCGCCTCGGAGAAATGGAAGACGTTCGCCAGGCAACTTGAGGAATACAAAAAGGAGCTTGGCAGGTCATCTGAAGAGCTCCAGGAGTGGGAGGAAAGGCTGAAGGAGCGGGAAGACAAGCTCCAGGCTGCCAGGGAGAAATTGAGGACCTTGAAGGCAATGATGACCCAGGGGTCCGTTGCTGAAAAAGATGAGGCAGCTACTGGAAAAAGCGGGGAAGAGCTAACAAAGGAGATCGAAAGCAAAAAGGAAGGTCTCCAGAATGTCGAGGACAAGCTCAAGAACATATTGGATTGATCACGGGAGGGATCAAGGTGCCCGAAGAGATGACAGGAGAACAGGTCGTTGAAAACACCGAGCAGGGAATTGCAGAGGAAACAGGTGGTGAGGGAGGCGCGACAATGGCCGCCGACCACTCCGGAGAGGAGGAAAGGAGGGAAGAGATGCAGACCAAGCTACGGGAGAAGCTCATGGAGCTCAAACAGAAGGAGGAAGAGCTCACAGCAAAGGAGAATTCCCTGCTGGAGATGGAGGCAGAACTGAAACAGGAAAGAGAGCAGCTCGAGACCTATCGGGGACAGCTTGAGGAATACAGGAATCAGCTGGAAGAGACCTCCCGGGAGATCCAGCAGCAGGCACAGGTCGAGAGCGAGCAACATGAAGAGAAAGCTCCTCCGGAGGAGGAAACACCCTCACCATTGCAGGAAGCCGTACTGAAATTGCAGGAGGAGAACACCTCACTGAAAGCAAGGATAGAGGAACTCGAAGCGCAGGGAGCTGTAAATGAGGAACAACAAGTGGACCAGGAAGAGCAAGATACAGACCTCGATGCACAGCGCAGGGAGATCGAGGAGAAGAAGAAGAAGCTCGAGGAATACAGGGACCAGATGGAGAATTACAGGGAGCAGCTGATGGCAAAAAGCCACGAGCTGGAAAAGAAGGAAAAGGAGATCACCGAAAGGGAGGAGGCCGAGAAGAAAAAGGACTCGGATGCCCTTGACAAGATGCAGAATATCATTTTAAAGCTCCAGACCGAGAACTCCGACCTGAAGAAGGAACTTAAAGGAACCGGGGAGAAGATGGAAGAAGCCTCGGAGGAAAAGAAGGCTGAACTCGAGGAAAAGGAAAGGGCGCTCAATGATTATCGCTCCCAGCTCGAGAACTACAGAGAGCAGCTGGAAGAGCAGCGTGTTCAGCTCGACGAGCGCGCGCGTTCGCTGGAAGAGGACAGGAGCGAAGAGATCCAAAAGTTCAAGGAAACCGTATCCGAACTGAATGAGAAGATCACATCACTCGAAAAACAGATGGAACAGGGAGCAGCAGGTCATGATGATGGTCTGGAGAAGGAGAAGGAACTCCTCGAGGAGGACCGAAAGCAGCTTCAGACCTCGAGGGAGGAGTTCGAGCAGTACCGTGAGCAGCTGGAGGAATACAGGAAACAACTTGAAGAGAGGGAAGCGGAACTGGAGCGGAAAATGGAGGATGTAGGTTCACGGGATCAGGAGAAACGATCGGAAGAGAACGAAAAACTGGAGAGATTACAGGCGGCCATACTCAAACTCCAGACCGAGAACAAGGAGCTGAAGGAAGAGGTCCAAAAGACCCGTGATTCCATGTCTGAGATGGAGAAAGCAGAGACAAAAAAAGCAGGGGAAGAGGAACAAGCCCTTCAGGAGGGGAAGGCGGAGGTAAAGAAGCAGAGGGAGGAACTCGAAAATTACAGGGGCCAGCTTGAAGATTACAGGGCCTCCCTCGAGGAACAAGCAAAGGAGCTGGAGGAAAGGAAACGGGAGCTTGAGAAACAAGACAATGAGAAAATGGAAAAGCTTCAGGCAGCCATCCTCAAGCTCCAGACCGAGAACAAGGAGCTGAAGGAAGGCCAGGAAGCAAAGACCGCCCGGGATGATGCAGCCCTCTCAAAAGAGAAGGAGGAGCTGGTCGTCGATAGGAAGAAGCTCGAGGAGGGGAAGCTTGCGTTGAAGGAAGGCAAGCAGCACCTGGAAGGGATCAAGGAACTCCTTGACGAAAAGGAAAAGACACTTCAGACAAGGGAGGAAGAGGTCCAGGCCAGGATCCTGATCATAAAACAAGAGGAGGACGAACTGGAGGCAAGGGAGGAGAAGCTCGATATCGAATTCAAGGGTATCGAGGAAAAGAAGGCCTCCGTCGAGAAGATGAAGGAAGAGCTCGATACGTACAGAGGCCAGCTTGACGAGTTCAGATCACAGCTTGAGAAAAAAGCAGCCGAACTGGAAGAGCATTCCAAGGATATCGAGGAAAAGGAAGGTACCGCTGAGAATAAGCTTGAAAAACTGCAGGCTGCCATACTCAAGCTCCAGACCGAGAACACAGATCTCAAGGAGCAGTTAAAGACAAAGACCGAAAAGGAACAGGTTCAGGCAGACCAGATGACGGATTCGATCGAGGCGGAAACTAAAGAGCTCGAGGAGAAGAGGAAGGTCATCGAACAGGAAAAAGAACAACTCGAGACATACAAGGGACAGCTCGAGGACTACCGCTCTCAACTCGAAGAAAGGGCTGCCGAAATGGAGAAGCAGGCCAACGAGGTCGAGGAGAAGCGTCTTGCACTCGACGCGAAGGAGAAGGAGCTCGAGGAAAGGAAAGCCGAAACTCCGCCAAGTGCAGTGTCTCCTGACCAGGCCGCACAGATAGAGAAGCTGCAGCAGGTATTGATCAATCTTCAGAACGACCTGGGGGAGGAGAGGAAGAAGAGAAGCGATCTGGAATCCCGGCTCGAACAGGCAGCCATGAAGGTCGGGGAGGAACAGGACCAGAAGATCTCGGAGATCGAAAAGAAGACATCGGAGCTTGAAGAATACCGCGGGAAGCTGGATGAATACAGGGCCGGTCTGGAGAAGCAGATGAAGGACGTTCAGGATTCGCAGGTAAAGCTGGATGCCAGGTCCAGGGAACTTGATGACCTTCAAAAGAGTATTGAAGCAAGATCGAAAGAGCTGGATAAGAGGGACGCCTCCCTGAAGAAAGCTGCCCAGAAGATCATGGAGCAGAGAAGGGAGATCGAAGAAGGGCAGAAGACCAGGGAACCTGCCAGGGAGAAGGCCGAGCAACAGGAAAAAGAGGTCTACTCCTGCCCATATTGTAATCACAGCCTTACCCCGGCCGACCTGGAGAAGGAGATCTGTCCGAACTGCGCAAAGAAGTTCGTTTCCGGCGAAGAGGAAGAGCTGGTGATATACGAGTGCCCCCACTGCGGCAGGTCAATAACAGAGGATGTTGTCGAAAAGGGCGCTTGTCCGTTCTGCAGCGGCAAGTTCTCTCTCTGATGATGTATCAACGGTAGATCACAAGGAGGTCCTCAAGGACAACGACCCCTTCCTCGCCAGCGATCACCTTGATAGGCACCCTGACATCACCCTTCCCGCCATTCTCCTGGAGGTATGCCCTGACCTCTTCCGTCATATCCACCTCGAAAACGGATGAATCGGTGATCAATCCCTCAAAGGTGCGGTCGATGGTCCCGTCAGCTCCTATGTCGATCGAAACGTCCTCGGGATACCAGTAGCAGCCGGTAACTATGACGCAGTTGGTATTGACCCCGGACAGCACAAGGTCCGTCCTGCCGTCCCTGTCGAAATCCCCTGTGTCAATGGCGAACGGGTAGGAGGCAATATTAAGGTCAACCAGTTTTTGAAAACCATTTCCCGGGCCAAGGTTCCTCAGGAAAACCAGATCGTTGGAATCAGTGTTGGTCGCGATCAGGTCCATGTTCCCGTCCTGGTCCATATCGATGACGTTTATGTACTGGGGCCTGTCACCGGCGGGGAAGTCTCCCAGCTTTGTGAAAGCTCCCGCGCCGTTGTTGATCATCACGGAAATTGAATCTCCACCCGTATTGGCGGTTGCAATATCGAGGTCCCCGTCGTTGTCCAGGTCGTGCACAACAGATGACGTCGGCTCCTTGCCCACGTTGTAGTTGGTCCTTTCATTGAAAGAGAATGTTCCATCGTTCAGCATCACGGTGATGGTATCGGTGGGATCGAGTGTGTCGCCCCTGTTGGTCGTCACCAGGTCCTTCTTCCCATCGCCGTTGAAATCCTCGAGTATGGAGTCGTAAGGCATGTTGGTTCCGAGATATATCGTCCTGTAGTCGTTGAACATCGTCCCGAACTCACCCGAACCGTCGTTGAAAAGGAGTGTTGTCGAGTTCTGGAAATAGTTCGATGTGTAAAGGTCCATATCGCCGTCGTTATCGATGTCCCCGCTTCTGAGACTGAACGGATAGGCACCGATATCGTAGAGATACCTGTCGGACGTGAATCCGCCGTTGCCATCAGACTTCATGAGGACTATCCTGAAGTTCGCCTCGTCCGCGGAGGCCCCGTCCATCAATCCGTCGCCGTTGAAATCTTCCAGAACAACGGCATACGGTTCAAGACCGATCGGGTACTCCATATGCTTTTTCGAGAATTGGCCCAGACCGTCGTTCCGGAGTATCGATACGGTGGACCCGAAATAGTTCGCCGATGCTATATCGAGGTCTCCGTCATCGTCAATGTCCCTGACGAATACACCTCTAGGACTGTTCCCGGTCGGATACTGGGTGTAAGTGCCGAAGATCCCGGACCTGAGGTTCGTAATTACCGAGACGGTCCCGTTCTCCCCGTTCTTCTCGATCCAACCCTTCCAGTCCGAGGTGATGATATCCAGGTCACCGTCCGTATCATAGTCCATCAGCTCGAAGGAAGTGGGGTTCAGACCGCCGTAGTACTGGAAGAACGGCTTGAAAGTACCGTCACCATTGCCGGGGTACACCAGTGCGGAGTCCGCGGATTTCGTGATCGCCAGTATGTCCAGGTACCCGTTGTTATCGATATCGTGAAGCTTCGCCTGGATAGGGTCCATCGAAGGAAGGAGCGTCGAATCCAGGTTAATTGGGGCCCCTCTCTTGTAGTTACCGTCTCCATTGCTGAGAAGGACCGAGATATTGTGATAACCAAGGTTGGGCATTATCACATCGGGATAACCGTCCCCGTTGATATCACCACAGTCGATACTTGACACTCCTTTCTGGGTCCTCAGGTCCTCGACCTCCCTTTCGAAATCCCCATTGCCCTTGTTCAACCAGAAGGATACGGTGCTCAGCCATGTCACCATTTTATCCTCAACGAATATCTCGTGCCTGTTCCCCTCCATGTCTGAAATGTCCCTTCTGTTCGAGATCACGAGGTCCGACCGGCCATCGAGGTCAATGTCAGCCACTCCGAGCCTGGTCGGATTTCCTTCCGTGGTAAAGTTCGAATGGTAGGTGAGACCTCCGATCCCGTCGTTCTCGAAGATCGTGAGACGGTTGTTGTTGGTGGTGATCGCAACCGTGTCATTGTCACCGTCGGAATCGAAATCGATGACCGCCATATCAGACGGGAGAGTTGGAAAAAAATGCGGGGATCCCTGTGACC
Organism: Thermoplasmatota archaeon; assembly: GCA_049472215.1. Lineage (GTDB taxonomy): Archaea > Thermoplasmatota > Penumbrarchaeia > Penumbrarchaeales > Penumbrarchaeaceae > JAFGLL01. The sequence goes on from JBLIRH010000003.1 coordinate 13,948, forward strand.
GGAACCCGCCTATCTGGTCATTTATGAACACCCTGAACTCCTTTGAATCCTCGGAAAGGACCATCACATCGGGGAACCTGTCTCCGTTCAGTTCGGCCATCTCGACGCGTATCGGGCCCTTGCCCACCGGGTAGGTCTCACCTGCCACAAGTCCGTTCCCGTGATTGTTCATTACCATTATGTTATCATCTTTGTAGTTCGCCACGATGACATCCGTGAAGAGGTCACCGTCAATATCCCCCACGGCGATGTCAGACGGATTCCTACCCGCCTGAAAGCTGATCTTCTGGGGAGGCAGCGATCCCGATATCTTCACCACGGCTTTGTCTACCTCGGCATCCCCGGGAAGGACGAAGAATGCGTCCCTCCCTGTATATGTGGTATTGACCATGACCCTGAAGGATCCATCCATGAAGGTATCCACCGCTTTCGCGTTCCCCCCGGAACCTTCATCCTCGAACCAGACGGCCGATATCCAAAAAGGCAGAAGTGCCAGAAGAAGAACGGTAGCCACCGCAACGATGATCACCTTGATCTTCCGATTTGGGTCCGCTTCATTTCTCTCGGGAAGCGCTTCCGGTCTCCTCCGGTCGGTATTATCCGTTCTCCTGGGTGGGGCTCTTCGTATCTCCCTGTGCATTTGATCCCTTCGATCGATCCGCCTTTCACCATGTCCCGGTGTAGCCCCATCGGGGAAATTGGTCCTTCCTGGCATCGGTCCAACCTCCGGCCTTTCGTCTAAGCCGCCTTTTCCCACCAATCTGGTGAATATATAAAAACACTAGTACAGCACCGTATCGTTACCTGTATAACCGATAGAGTTCCGTCGGGGTTCTTGGATATGACACATGAAGGTTCACCCCGCCTCCTTTCAGCTGCACCGCTTCCAGCGAGGTTTCAAGGGCAAGGAGCGGGTCATTGTTCTCCTCCGAAAGATGGACGAGCACGATATCCCTCGTGTGCGGGCCAATGACCTTGTCAAGGAGGTCCCTGCACTGCTGGTTGGAGAGATGACCGTTTTGTTCCATTATCCTCCTTTTCAGATATGATGGGTAGAGTCCGTTGAGGAGCATCTCCGAATCATGGTTAGATTCTATCACGAGACCCTCCCTGTCCTTCAGGATCTCCACGATCCTTTCATCCACCGCTCCAAGGTCGGTTATCAATCCCAGGGACCCGCCATTACCCTCAACTATGAAACCAAAGGGATCGATAGCGTCGTGGGGAACCAGGAAAGGGGTTATGTTCAGAGCTCCGATCTCTATCTTCACGCCATCCCTGATCTCCCGGATCTCGATATCATCCTCCTGTCCGAGGTACCAGGAAACGGGTGGCGAAAGATATACAGGACAGGAGAACCTCCTTGCCAGTGGAAAAAGGTTCCTAGTATGATCGGAATGCTCGTGGCTTACAAATATACCGTCCACACGGTCGCTGCCTGTTATCTCATTGACCTTTTCAGCAGTGAACTTGACCGGCAGGCCCGCATCCATCAGGACGGTTGTCTCTCCATCGGTCACGAGGGTGCAGTTCCCGGAACTGGAACTTCCCAGAACGGAAAAGCTCAGACCCCCGATCTCCTCACCAGCCTTCATTCGACCACCGCCTTCATCTGAAATACCTATCTCCGTGATAATCATTCTCCCCGGAGAGGAGCTTGATGTCGTAGAACCTTGGGAGGCTCTGGAGCACCCTCTCGTCCTGGTACCTTCTATCCATAAGTATCACAAGGTTCCGTCCCTCGCCCGGGGCGCCCGCCATGGAATTGACCATCTCCATTACACTGGTCAGGGCAGGGAGAAGCACAGATATCACATGTCCGAGGTTCGTCCCGTGGACCTTCTGCATGTGGACCTTTAACTGGTTCGACCTTGGGGTAGGTGGCGGAATGTGCATCCCGACGACGATCACGGTATCCGGTCTGATGGCCCCCTGGATAAGGGACCTTGACAAGAATCCTTTCTGCACGCTCATGATGAGCAGGTCCCCGCCGAGTTCCGTCTCCTCAAGGACCTTTCTCTTCTCGTCCCTTCCCATCCCCCTTGTTTCCTCGATGATCGGGCGGTCGAACTCGTGCTCCACCAGTTCCTGCATGACGCTGTCCATGATGAAATAGGAGGGGAAGACCGCCATTACCATTCCGGGCGTGGACGAAGTCACCTTGATGATATTCTGGACGATCGTCCTCCAGGTGGAAGCATCCCTGTTCTTGTACGAGGTCTCTACGTTGCCAAAGCTGACGACCGATGTCCTGGACAGGTACTCATGGGTGATGTAGGACCGGTTCAGGGTATCCTCCGGTTTAAGACCGAGGAGCCTTGTGTAAAGCTCCTGAGGGTACAGCTTATCCCCGAAGAGGACAACGGTTGGGAAGGATTCGAGTATCGGTCTGACCATTACCTGGAGATCAAGAAGGGAAAGTGAGATCATCCTGATGTCCCTGTCCTCCTCTACCGTCCGGGCCACGGAGGAATGCTCTTTCATCCAGAGCTTGAGGAAAAGATAGAGGTCCTTGACCTTCTTTCTGTCCGTTATCCTCCCGAACATTCCGATGTTTAGGAGCCCCTTAAGGTCGTCCAGAACGTTCTGGATGCCCTCCGATACATTTTTTGAGACAGCATTCGTGCGGTAGAGCTGGATGAGGTTCTTCCTTTCGAGGGGTTTGTTCGTGTCCCATGAAGAAAGAAGCTCCCTCATGGAATCGAGAAGCACATGGACAGCTTCCCTCTTCGATCCATCCAAACCGTCAAGGTCCCAGTTCTCGGAGAGTAGGTCCTGTTCGGTGAAACTGTACCTGAATCGGTTCCATAGATGCTCCGTGAGGGAAGGCGGGTCGCTGATGGCAAGGATCGTCTCGCCGGGATCATGGCCCATGAACTCGAAAAGCCTGTCCCACCCCTCGGAGAAAATGAAACCGTAATCTGAGACTATGACCCTCGCCTCCGTGGCGATGTCAATGGCAAGACGTGCGGGACACATCCCCTTCTCCTTGATCGCATCGGTCATGTCTCCGATCAGGGCCCCTCCGCTATCCTTTATGTCCCTGTAGATGTCCAGGTCGAATCCCGTCTGGTACTCGCACAGGTCCATCCTGTCCTTCCTCACGCAATGATTGAGCAGATCGCCGGGGTCCGTATCCGAACCGTCCATATTGCACATCAGGTCCCGGGAGGTGAACGATACAACCTTGCCCCCCGGTCCGCCGATCGTTGCGATCGAGCTCAGAAGCTTCGTCATCTCATGAACATTTTCCATGGGAGAAAGGACTATCAGTTTCTTCCTTCGCGACAAGGCTTCCTGGTATATCTTCCGGATGAAGGTCCTTGGAAGCTCCCCAGTCATCGGGATAAGTGCAAGCATGTGCTTCTTCCGGTCCAGGGCGTGGGCTATATCGCCGTTCACTCCCATAAGAGCACCATTTTGGGTGTTCCCACCCATGCTTTCAGCTTCCATCAAGCACACCCTAGAACATCACCGGAGCTTGAAGATGAGGCCCCATTCCCTCATTCCAATTACCCTCTACAATGGTACTGATTCGATTTAAATCGTGCTACGTATCATTGTTTCCGTTGAGGTATCAACAGGAAGAGAAACATATGATACGAAATATCAATATATGATACCCGGAATTCGTATCATTATGGCGTCCCATTCTAACATAGTCCATGTGATACCCATGGGTCTTGAACTGGACAGGGTCCTCGGAGGGTTGAAGGAGTTTCCCACGAACCATGCTATCCTTCTCTACGGATTGGACCGAAAAAGCTCCATCGAGGTAAAGGCAAGGAACAACGGTGAGCGTCTGAAGGAGATGGTTTCAGCAACCATAGACGTCGAGGAGATCGAGATGGACATTTTCGATTTCTATTCCGCTTCCAGGTCATTGCGGGAGCTTTTCCAGGACCTCAGACAAAGAGGATATGAGGTATACATCAACCTGTCAACAGGGAACCGGATAGTTTCGTCCGCAGCGCTCCTGGCCGCATTCATGACCAGGTCGCACCCCTACTATGTCAAACCGGAGAGATATTCGATCCCAGAGGATCAGGAGGTCCTCTCCTACGGGGTTGCTAGTGTCATGGAGATACCCTCAGTGACGATAATGGGACCAAAGAAGGAGGAGGAAGAGGTGCTCAAGGTCCTCGGCAGAATAGGGGGGGTCGCAAGGCATGAGACCTCCCTGATACCTTACCTTGAAACGGTAAGGGGATTCTTCAAGCAGAGGAAGGAGGAAGAGAGCAAGAGATCATACCTCGCAAGGAACAGAGCCCACCTTTCGAGGGTCCTCAGGTCCCTCGAAAGAGAGGGATATATCAGTCTGATGAAGAAGGGACGCTACGTCAACGTCGTCCTGACCGAGACAGGGCAGCTCTTCTGCGGACCTCCAGGGGAGGAGTGAAAGTTCACACCCCTGCTCACAGGCCCTTTGAGGCCATGTTGATGTCCACCGATCTTCTGGTCCGTATCGAATCAGGAAGTATCACCATGACATCCTGGACGTCAGCCATTCTCCTGAAACGCTCGAGCATGAGGTCCACAGCATGGAGGTCCCTCCCGAAGCATTTGAGCCAGAGACCTTTAGGTTTGTGAAGAGGGAACGAGTCCCAGCTCTCCTTTGATATCCTCATGACCTCGGAATAGCACGACTCGAAGGAGCAGTCCTTGACCATGGTGAGGATTATTGAAAAGGAGGGGAAGGGGTGGATCAGATCTTCCTGAATGACAGGTTTCACCTTGATCCCGGTCCGATCGAAGAGTGCAGCAAGGAGTGTTGCCGTTTCATCCGGACCCGCTTTGATCGATCCTGCAAGCTCCTCTACCTCCGCCCTCCCGTCCATCACAAGGAGAGAGAGCAGTTTCAAAGCCTTTCCCTTCGGTCTTTTCGGTACTTCGTCAGGGAGAAGAGGGATGAAATGGTCGGTGACAGTAAATGGAGTGGTGATACGCTCCAAAGCCCTGATAGCGGCATTCAGAGACTCCGTATCCCAATGGACTACCTCGACCATCATGAAATCGTCCATATTGGGATAAATGGACGCTACCTGGGGCAACCTCGAGATGTTCTCGATGACACTGTCGAATTTCCTGAAGTCGAAATGGAGCTTCAGATACGTGGTGTCGAACCCGAACATCCTCCTGTCAAAGAAAGCGGAGAAACCCTTCAGGACACCTTCCCGGGAAAGGAGCTTCATTCTTCTGTCGACATTTGGCGCCGATATCCCAAGCTGGGCGGAAAGGGCTTCGGCATCCCACCTACCGTGGGTGGTGAGGAGTGTGAGGAGCTCCAGGTCCTTGGCATCCATTATGAACAATAGTTATTTGTTCGGATAATATTTGCATTTTTCTTTAACTTGAGCGATATCCGATTAACTACGACGTTCGCAGGACCGGTTCAGGAACTTCACTATTCAGAGCGGAAGGTATCTTTTCAGCTCCCAGTCAGTGACATGGGATCTGAACTCCATGACCTCTTTGTACTTCCTCTCGATGTGCGAGTTGAAAATGTCCTTTCCAACGGCCCTTTCGATGACCTCATCGCTCCTTGCCGCCTCGATCGCCTCATGGAGCGATACGGGAAGCTGCTCTATCTGGAGCTCCTTCCTCTTCTTTCTGGTCATCTTGTTAGGATCGGTGGTAATAGGTTCCGGCGGCTCTATCTTTCTCTTGATGCCATCCAGTCCCGCCTCGACCAGAACAGTGAATGCAAGGTAGGGATTTGACGAGGTGTCCGAATGGCGCACTTCTATATCGCCGACCCTCCTGGCCCCCGGGGATCCGGGTATCCTTATCATCGCCGTCCTGTTCCTTTGACCCCATGTGGCAAAGACCGGTGCCTCGAACTCCGGTATCAATCTCTTGTATGAGTTGATGGAGGGGTTCGTGAACAGGCAGGTAGCCCTTGCATGCTCGATGATGCCGCCTATGTAGTATCTTGCCGTCTGCGAAAGACCTATCTCATCATCGGGGTCGGCGAAGGCTGTCCCGTTCTTGCCTTCGAGCCACATGTGGACATGCATTCCGTTGCCCGAATCCCTCTCGGTTATCTTCGGGATAAAGGAGACAGAATAGCCGAATTCCCGTGCGGTCAGCCGAGCCAGGAGCTTGTAGAGCATGGAATAGTCCCCGCATTTCACTATATCGGGGACGTGTTTGAACTCGACCTCGACCTGATGGGCACCACCTTCGTGATGGTGGAACTTTATGTCGAGACCGGCCTTGATCAGATTGTGTGTAAATTCGTTCCTGAAGGGATCGGAATTATCCCAGGGAACCGATGCGAAATACCCCTGTTTCGGGTGGATCGCATGCAGGGCGTCTATCTCCTTCCCTATATCCGATGCTGTAAAACCTTCCCTGAGAAGGTAGAACTCAAGCTCCGGTTGAAGATGAGCGGCCTTGAAACCCTGGTCTTCGAGGTGCGCACGACATCGCTTGGCAGCGTTCCTGGGATCTATCTGGAATGGAAATGATCCGTCCGGCTCCCAGGTGTCCGTGACGACCCTGGCTACCCTCTGGACACCTTCACCGTAGGGTAATACCAGAAGGGTTTCCGGGTCCGGGATCGCCCTGAGGTCGGAGTTCTCCGTCTTAGCAAAACCAACCGAGGACCCGTCAAAGGTCATGCCGTCCTGCCAAAGCTTTCCGTTGAGCAGGTCGGAGGCGGGCACCGTGAACGATCTGATCTTTCCGTCAAGATCGGTGAATTGGCAGTAGACCCATGTCACGCCCTCGTCAGTGAGCTTTGCATTAGCCTGATCGATCAAAGTTTCCCTGCTGGAACTCATACAAGCACCTCACGGCCAACGGGAAAGGTTGGCCCTCTTTAAAAAGATTTTCAGTTCCAGCGCGAATCAGGAAAGCTTCCAATCCTTTCCAGCCATGAGGTAGGTCGGCCCAGTTCTGGATGTGTCGATGTCGATGAACTCCCCCAGAAGGTCATTTCCGGCCTCGATAACGATGGGAGTGTAATTTTCATCCCTGGCCATCATGGTCCCTTTCTTTCCGACCTCGGTTATGAGACATCTCTGATGATGTCCCAGCCTTTCCTTGAGTATCGATGGGAGGAGCTTCTGGTGAAATTTCGTGGCTTCCCTTGACCTTTCCTTCTGGACCCATCCTTTCACCTGGTCTTTCATTGCATTTGCAGGGGTACCGGGACGCGGGGAGAAACGGGTTATGTTCAGCACATCCGGGGAGATCTCCTCGATCAACTCCATGCTTTTCTCATGATCAGAACCCTCTTCTCCGGGGAACCCGATTATCAGGTCAGTTGATATCGATGCCTTTGGAAAGCGTTCCCTTATTCTCCTGAGCATATTCCGATACTCGTCAACAGAGTATCCCCTGTTCATATTCTCAAGCACCCTGTCTGAACCTGACTGCACAGGCACATGGAAGAACTTGAAGACCCTTGGATGATCGAAACCCGACAGGATGCTGTCCAGTCGTTCATCGGCCAGCACAGGATTCATCATTCCTACCCTGATCCTGTGGTCAGGCAGGTCGACCGATGTTATGTCCCGGAGCAGGAGACCCAGGTCACCACCGGTCATATCAAGGCCGTAGGCGGCCGAATCCTGTGATGTTAGCAGGACCTCCTTTCTCCCCGCCATGACCCCGGAAGATATTCTGGCTGCAATTTCCGACAGGGGATAGGATCCTACTCCACCCCTGGCGATCCTGGTTATGCAGTAAGAGCAGTTTCCTGCGCATCCCGACGATATCGGGACGATCGTGTCGATCCTTTCCACGGATGGATGGAAGTATAGAGGGTCAGGCCCATTGCTCACAAGCTCTTCTTCGAACATCGAGGTCAGGGAGCTCTCCAGGGATCCGAGCCCCATCGAGTCCAATATCCTGGCGTCCGGGAACCTCCTCAAGATCTCTGCCGGAGAGATCGCTGCGAGGCAGCCGGCGACCATCAATCTCTTTCCCCCGGCCGTCAGTTCCTCCATCCTCCTCCACATTCTTCTCTCGGTCGAGGATATTACGTCGCAGGTGAACAGGATATGAAGGTCCCCTTCAAGACCTTCCTCCTGAACTCCTGATCCGAGATGGACCTTGAAGCCTCTGGACGATAGTATCTCCGCTGCCCTTCTGGCCTCTCCATGGTTCATCGTACATCCGAAGGATTCAATTGTTACGGGAACAGGCTCCACGCTGGTCAGGAGTTAAAGGTCGTATATACCACTTTTTACCTTGGTCCTAGGTCAGGATCATTCCTCTTTATTGTTCAGCTTCCCAAGGGACGGAGCCCTCTTGGGGACCTTTTCCTCTATGATACCGTCATCCTGGTCCTTCTTCTTCCTCTTCTTCGGTGAACTTTCATCGCCTTTGCTGGAGGGCAGTGTCGGAACCTCCTTTTTGGGAAGCGAGGGTTCCTTTCTCGATACGGCTTTCAGCTCACCTCTAGCACCTCTGCCGCCCTTCAGCTCCGGTGACCTCCTTTTGCCGTAAACCTCATCGTACTTCGCCTTGGTTTCGGCCTCCTTCGTTGCCTTGCTCCTCTGTCCAGTAACGAACAGGGCTATGAAGACGACGATCACCAGCACCATCAATCCAAGAAAGAGGATCATCGCGCCCCAGTTCCTGGTCACTTCACCGGACCTTATGAATATCTCATCCTCCGATTTTGCACTGGGGGCCTGGGTCTGGATCTCGTAAACATCCCCGTATAGTGACAGATACGCAAAATGGCTCACCCTGGTGCTCACATCGGCCTTCCAGGACACGTTGAACTCCTTTTCGTCGCCGGGAAGTATCATGCCAACCTCTCCATCGAGGATGACCGTGCCCGCAAGCTGGATCTTCCATTTGACGTCCCCCTCCCTCGTGGCGTAAGGATAATCGTTCCGGATCGTGAAGATGAAATATATCCTATCATTGAGGTCATATTGGGGTTTCGGATAGAGCTTCAGGTCCGGGATCCCGTCCATGTCCATATCTATGATCTTCAGGTCAGTGATGATGAGCCTAAGGGACAGCTGGACGAAGCTCTGCTTTACCAGCTGGCCGTAATTGTATTTGATCCCCACCACACCGCTTTCGGGCATGGTCTCCAAGGGGACGAAGGTGGAAAGTGTTACCCTGACCCCCTGCGACGGAGATAGCGAGATAACGATGGATTCGAGATCGGTCTCCGTGAAAATGAACCTTACCGGATCTGACCCGGAAACGTTGAGCTCGGCATCTCCGGATACCGTTACTTCATCCGTCCCGCCGCCAACCTGGACCGAATGGAAGACGAAAGGAGCCCATGCCGGTCTGTTCTCGAGCTCGAGGGTTACCTTATCAAAGAAATTGCCGCGGTTCCAAACGTCGAAGGTGACCAGGTTGTCACCGAGGGTCATGCGGTAAGTGTTCTGTCCCGATGGAGGTGTCGGGATCGCTTCTACCGCATCCCTTCTTGCCACCTCAACCTTCAACCTGAACTCGGTGACGTTCGAGGTTCCTGTCGCTTTCATTATCACTTCATGCTTGCCGGCGAAAGCGGTCGGAGGGACGTAAACCACAGGATGGAACCTCCTGGAGGACTCCGGGTCCACCGATACCGAGAAATCCGTTGGATCGACCGTATCGTTGAAACCGACCCCCCACCCGCTCGGGGTGTAGAATTCGGATATGATCACATAATCGGTCTCGGTCGCAAGGTTGTCGATGATCAGGTCGAAGGAGACCGAGGAACCTGGGTTGACCTTCTGATACCCGATCGGTGTCACCGATGTCCTCAGATCGAATATGGTCTGCACCCTGAATGTTAATGACTGGGATGAGAACGGACGGGTTATGCCCTCCACCTCCGCTTCGGCAGAGGCGACCTTCTGGGAGCCGATCGGTTCGAACTCCGGTGCCCGGACCTTGGCTATTATCGTCTTTTCCGCCTGCGGCGGTATCAGGAATGTCCTCTCGGAGAACTTGACGGTCCAGGTATCCTGGACCGGAACATCCGAGGGCAGCATTCCTGGAATACCGAGGGATACGTTCAATACGACGTTCCCGATGTTCTCGATCACAAGTTCCACATCTGCCGGTACCTGCCTTCCCAGTATGAAGGAGGAACTCTTTGCCGATATCAGGAGAGGCCCTTTCTGGCAGACGATCTGAAGTGTGATGGTCCAGAACTTCTCGGAACCCTCGTCCGTCACGTTGATGAGGATGTCCGCGGTACCGATCTTTGGATTCTTGATATAGAGATAGATCGAATCCGATTCGTAGGCCTCGAGGTCCACGGGCATGTTCTGGTTCCCGTTCTGGAGGAAAACGAGCCATCCTTCAGGGGCACCCGATACCTTCACCCTGTAACGGACCTCGGTTGGAGCCGGATTCTCAAGCCTTATCAGGTAGTTCTCGGTCTCCCCGGGCTGCAGGTAATCTATGTAGGTCGTGGTTCCCAGGACTTCCTTGGAATATCCTCCTGAAAGGCTGACCGGATAGCCTTCCGGCAGGGCGCTTGACTCCTGCGTTCCGATCAAACCGAGCAGTAACGGTCCGATGATCGTGCAGAGGATCGCGATTGGAAGCAGGTGTCTGTATCTCATTTCGGCACCACCAGTTCATTTAAGATGGGGCTATAAATAATTGGTGGATTGATGAACATCAACCCCCGGACCGGAGTCTGGTTTCGCATTCCTCGAGCTTGTTTCGGGCCTTCGCCAGGCCAGGCTGGATCTCGAGCGCCCTCCGAAGGAAGATCGATGCTTCCTTCAGAAGGGGCGGGTCCAGGTCCATGAACAATGACCCAAGGTTCATCCAGGCCCTTTCGTAATCGGGCTCTATCTCAAGCGCCTGATTGAAGGACCTTATGGCGGATTCCTTGTGGTCCATTTTTTCCTGGACCACACCAAGATTGTTAAGGGCCCGGTATGAAGAAGGATTTATCTCGACAGCTTTCTGGAACAGGGCTTGGGCCTCCTCCAGCTCCTCCGTCATGAAATAGGTGTTCCCCAGATGGTATAGTATCTCATCGTCGTTGGGATATTCTGCCAGTATGTTCTCGAGGTTCCTCCTCGATCCCTCGATATCCCCGGAGGTCATCTGGTCCAGGGCCGCCTGGATAAGGTCGTACATCCTTTCGTCCCTGCGCTTTGAAATGGTCCTGGTCGTCCCGCGGATCACCCTGACCCTCTTCGGTGAAACGATCCGGACCACCTTGGGTCTTGCGACCTCTTCATCGGGACTCTTGTATGCTTCCTTACGAACCTCCTCGACCTGTTTGCTACGGTCCAGCTCACGCTTCAGCCCCTGAACGTGCTCGGGATCGACGGGGGGAGGCTCGGGAGCTTTATCCTCATGGGGGGGCATGAGCTCCCTGATCAAACGCATATCTATGTCGTCCGGGATGGTATCTCCGGCCGACTGGTTTGCCCCTTTGGGTCCAGGCCCTTCTCCTCCAGAACCGCCTTCGATCTTCATGTAGGACCTCACCTCGTCTTTGAGGGAGTTTATCTCCCTGACGAGTGCGTCCTTTTTCTTTACCATCTCGTCCCAGGCCTCCTCCCTCCGGAAGAGGTCGGTCTTGTCGACCTTGCCGTTAAGCATTAATTCGATGGTCAGCTTCTTTCTGAGGTCCTCGAGGTCCTTCTTCTCTTTGTCGATCTCTTCCTGAAGGGCTTCCAGGTTCTTCTCCTTCTCCCGGATGGATTTGTATTTGTCAGATGTACCCGCTGCTTCCTGAGACCTATCGGTCAGAAGCGCACCAAGACCCCTTCCGAGCGGCTTGTTCATCGATTTCTTCCCCTGCCCAGGTATGACTACCCTATTTTTTGACCCTATAACACAATTGTATTATTAAAGTGGTCTACATGGATAGCAAAATGTATTTGATGGCAGGTGTACTCAACTTTTTATATGACCTTGTTTTCTCCCTGTTGAAAAACGTGCTCCCATAGTGTAGACCGGCCAATCATTCCGGCCTTTCGAGCCGGTGACTCGGGTTCGAATCCCGATGGGAGCACCATCCATTTTTTCAATTATTATTCACAAAGCCAAAAATGGATGACCCCATCATGGGGATTCGAACCTTGGTCCTGGAAATCCGAGGTTGCCGTTTCCAAGAATTTGTACAAGAGGTTAACATGTTAACGTATAACCAAATCCGTTATAAGGAATTAACATGTTAAATATGAATAACGGGAAGGATAGATTTGTACGAAGCGATCCTTGATGTGAGCCTGGACAGGTGCTGGATAGGGGAAACTCTGAAGCGATTTCCGGTCTCCCTGAAGATCATGGACAGCATTCCATTCCGGGAAAAAGGGGTTCAGGACCTGGTGGAAATGGATCTCGGCAAGACCGATGTGGACGAGATCACTGAGTTTATAAGCGGTCTCCCCGAGGTGGATTTCGTCAAACATCAGGACACCTCCAGCAAAAAGAGGGTCAAGATGATCGTCGGTGTGAACACCTGTCCCGGATGCAGGGCACTGGTGGATGCCGAGACCTTCCTGCTTGCCAGAAGGTCCCTGGACAAGTCCTGGGCCCAGTGGCGTGTCCTGCTGACCAAATCAGAACTGATAGATACCCTCACCAGCAATCTGACGAATCTCGGTATGGACCACAGGGTCATCGACCTCCATGAGTTCAAGGATTGGGATTCATTGAAGCAGAGCGAGGAACTGGTCCTGAAGGAAGCACTTGAAGGGGGATACTATGATTTCCCCAAGAGGATCGGGATCAGGGAGATCGCAAGGAAACTGGGAGTCTCTACTGCGTATGTGTCATATACACTGAGGTCCGGTCAGAAGAAGGCCATTCAGAAGTATTTCGGGATAAAGGAAAGGTGATCTGGACCGATCAGACCTCAACATGAAGGATTGGTTTAGACAATCAATAATTGAATGCATCCAAGCGGATCCTATCCACCATCATCTCTGATAGGAATTATATCCTTCGTGTCCAGGACCATCTCGATCTCGTTACCGGGTCGGAAGCTGCTTTTCCCTCCGATGATACCTCGTAATTCGACCCCCCCCTTCCTCAAGTCCAATAGGAGATCGCGCCCCCTGTACTCAACTGACACAACCTTGCATTTTATCCTGATCCCCTCTCCCTTGCTCTTGAGGGATTCGGGCCTGAAGCCAATATACCGAGGGGGGGGCCCTTTCCAGGAGATCTTTCCAATCCTCGTTTTCAGGAAACCGTTGGAGAAGGATCCTACGGAAAGGATATTGGAAACACCCATGAACTTGGCGGTCTCGAGCCTCTCCGGTCTGCGAAACATGGCCTCCGGAAGTCCTTCTTCGTGTATCCTTCCATTCAACAGCAGACCGAGCCTGTCCGATATCGAGATAGCCTCCATCTGATCATGGGTCACATAAAGTGCAGTGGTCCCGGATGCTTTCAGTATCGATCTGAGGTCTTTCCTCAAACCTTCCCGGAGCGAGGCATCAAGTGCTGAAAGCGGTTCGTCGAGGAGGAGGACCTCGGGATCATAAATGAGTGCGCGTGAAAGAGCTACCCTCTGCTTTTCGCCTCCAGAGATCTCGGAAGGCATCTTTCGCTCAAATCCTGAAAGTCCAGTCAGTTCAAGTACTTCGCCAACCCTGCGTCTGATATCCTTTTCCCTGACATTCCTTGTCCTGAGGCCGAAAGCCACGTTCGACCTTACTGACATATGAGGGAACAGCGCATAATCCTGAAATACCATTCCGATGTTCCTTTTTTCCGGCCTGGTTTCAGTCACATCCTTTCCATTGATGGATATCCTTCCATCTGAAGGGTCCAGGAAGCCGGCAATTATGTTCAGGACCGTGGATTTCCCCGAGCCAGAACCTCCGAGCAAAGAATAGACCTCACCGTCCCTGACCATCAATGATAGACCTTCGAGAACCTTGCCAGCCTTGGGTTTGTAGGAGAAATGAAGATCCTGGATCTCGAGGCTCACCGGTCCACCCCCCATCTCATGAAGGCTTTTCTCCCTAATTCTATCCCTAGGAACGAAAGGAAGGTGATCAATATCAATATCACAGCAAATGCGTTCATCGGACCGATCTCTCGTCCTCCCCCCTCGATCATGCGATAAAGGAAAACAGGCATCGTCATATATGCCTCCTTGGACACCATAAGCGTGGCTCCGAGTTCCCCAAGCGAGATCGCAAAGGAGAACACTGCCGCAACCAGTATTCCCGGCATGATAAGAGGGAGTTTGACCTTGAAATAAGCTTCCAGCGGGCTTGCCCCCAAAGACCGGGCTGCCCTCATCAGGTCACAGGGGACAGCCCTCATAGATGAATAAATGGCTCTTGCTCCAAGCGGATAAGCAATTACCGAATGGACCATGACCACGATATACCAGGTTCCAGTGAGCTGCAAAGGTCCTGTCGAATAGGCCTTGATAAGACCATAACCCAGGGCGATCGATGAAGCCCCTAAAGGGAAGAGCAGGAGCATGTCCAGGAAACCCTTTCCAATGAACTTCCGCCGGACCATAATATGCGCGGTTAACAATGCCAGGGGGACCGAAATCAGCATGGTGAGGGACCCGAACAGCAATGAGTTCACGATCGCTCCAAGCGGCGAGATGGAGAGCATCGGGTCCTCCTGACGTGATAGGACCGTACCGTAATGGTCCAGTGTAAATCCTCCGCTGCTCCCGCTTGAAGTAATGCTCTCCTGCATTACCACCAGAAGCGGCCCGAATATGACCAGGATGACCAAAATAGCATAAACAATGATCAATAGAAAGGGTGCTGGACCGGGCCGCTTTCCACCCCTTCTTGACACTCCCTCCCCAAGGGCCACTTCCGCTCGTCCCCCCTCCCTTGATGAACTCCAAAGGTAGATCCCCGTGGCCCCCATAACGATGATCGCCTCTATTATGAAAAGCGCGCTCCCGTGATGTAGCTTCAGGTCCGTGAACAGTGAGAAGAGCTCGACCTCCAGCGTATGGTTGAGCCCGCCAACTACCAGAATGACACCAAGAGATAACAGACAGAACGTGAATACAAGCGAGAAGGACGATAATATTGAATATCTCATCTGTGGAAGTGTGATCTGTAAGAATGTTCTGATCCTTCCGGCTCCCATGGACCTTGCCGCCCTTTCAAGAGTTGGATCCATACTTGCGAACCTAGAATTGAGTATCCTCAACGCTATGGGGAAGTTGAAGAAAACATGTGCGAGAATGATCACCCTCTTGGTATAGAGGATATCTATGGTTGGAACGGAGGTTCCAAGGGAGGAGTTGATGTCATGGACCCAACCGTTCAACGTCCCCTGGGCCCCGAACAATCCAAGGAAACCCACTGCAAGTACAAGTGAGGGTAGAACGAATGGTACGGTGCTTGCCGCCATTATCATGGACCTTCCAAAGAATTTGTACCTGGCAAGAAGGTAGGCTCCGGGAAAGGCCAGGATGACGGTTACAAGGGCGGAAATGAATGCCTGTGCGACGGTGAACCCTATGACCTTCCTCAGTATGCGGTCCTGAAACACGTCCTTAAGATAATCGAATGTGAACCGACCGCTATCATCGACCACGCCGTACCTGGCCATCAGTGCCAGGGGATATAGACAAAATAGCACCAGGAAAACGGCGGGTATTGAATAGGTCAATATTGTACCGATCAGCCTGACCGATCTCCCCTTTGCTTTCAATCGATGACCGTCCTTTCTTTCAGAAGAAGGCTTCTCTCCATGCCTGGTACCAGCGATCATAGTTCTCCAATACATCTTCATTGGTGGGTTCAACATGCTGGGTCGCGAACTCGCCGTGTGACGAAAAATACGGGTCCAGCTCTATACCGGTCACAGCCGGTAGCATAACATTTCTGTGGACCTCTGTCTGAAAATCTTCGGATAGAATGAACTCGAGGAACAACTGGGCAAGTTCCTTGTGAGGGGCTCCTTTCACAAGACACGCCCCCTCTATCTGCCTGTATCCTTGGTGGTCCGGGACCACTGTCACGGTGTTGTTGGTGCTATAAAACTTCACCTCGTATGCAGTGTCCAAACCGTAGGAGATGGCTATGGGAGCTTCCCCTTTCAGCCATGCATCGTACATTGCATCCCATGAGCTCAGGACCCTGCCGTTCGCATTGTCTGCGAGATCACCGAAGAATGCGGAATAGTTCTCCCCGGCCACGGAGGCTGCCCAGATCATGAAAGAAGAACCGGTGGAAGACGTGCCGGGATCGGGAAGGATCAATTGTCCGTCATACTGGGGATCGGCCAGGTCCATGAGATCGTCCGGTATCTCGAGACCTCTGTTCCTCATCGTTTCCCCGTTGCATATCATAGCGAGATAGCCGTAATCATAGGGCACCATGTAATTATCAAGGTCTTCGGCAATGGAAGGGTCCAATCGGGATATGTTCGCTGGTACGTAGGGTTCGAAGAGGTCTGTTCTCATGGTCTTGTTCTTGTACATCATCGAGTTGTCCACTCCCATGGCTATATCCGCCTTTGGATCATCTATTTCAGCGTTCAATCTCCCGATGACCGTTCCAACATCCCCAGGTGTGATTACCTTGACCTTTACATCGTACATCTTCTCGAATTTGGGAATGACCGCAGGTCCCAGCCCATAATCCGGATTTTGGAAGCTTTCGTAAGTATAAATGACAAGATCAGGTTCTTCCTCCTCTCCGATGAGGTATAGATAATAGACCGTTCCTAACACCCACGCAGTAATAAGTATGAATATAATCGCAAGTATCGCGATCGTCTTGCCGGATACTGCACCTTCTTTCATTTTATACATCGTTACCACCTATCATCCCCTGTATCTCTACAGCCCGGGCAGAAACTTCAAGGGGGGAAGAGCCGAAAATATAAAGACAGGGCTCGATCCCGAAATCGCCAGGGTCGACAAGGATCCGGTTTGCACCAGGACCGTTCTTCTCCAGAAGTTCTTCGATCTTCGATGACATCCTGTCCAACTCCTGAAAGACCTGGTTGTCCTCCTTCAGAACCGATCTGATATCCTCGTTGAAAGCTAGACTGATAACAGACCTGATGGTTGGGTCGAAAAACATAGCAGCAAGAAGGACGGCCGCAAGATGACGGGAAGCTCCAAACTCAGGAGGTAGAGGGTCGGTGATCCTCCCCCTCCGATCGGGAAGACGACCCGGGTAGGATGCAATATCTTCAATGCTGTCTGCTCTCTCCACACCACTGGCGATGTTCACCTTCAGCGCCGGTACCAGATCGGGAATTGGATGGGTTCTTAGATAGAGAACTGCCTTCTCAAGGTCCTCAAGTACTTTTACCCTTCCACCCTCCTTGAGAGATCCCATGCATGCTTTGCAGGGTTCCCTTCCGAATCTGCTTTTATATCTTGGATCAAGCATGCCCCCGGACACCGCCCTGTCGACTGCAAGGCAGAACCTGTCGGTCAACTGTTCGGACCCTTCACCCGCACTTGCGGCGGCAGTTAGCTCGTTCGCGACCACCCTGACCATCGGTTCAAGGTCCGGATGAAGATCGGGTTCCTGTTTGAGATACTTGCTTACCATGGCCTGGGATGTTCCCAACAGCTGGGAGATCGCTTCCTGAGACGATCCTTCAGAATAGAGGGAGACCGCCATCCTTCTGCGGACCTCCGGGAGTACCTCTTCAACAATTATCAAGTGGGGGGGCAGCATATAACCGAGTTCTGATTACCTATAACCCGTATATATCGATTTTCCCGCATTGTATAACAGAGTAATGAATGGTGCCGGGCCCTGGGGACTCAGAGGATGGGAGCGATGTCCAATCATAAGGCCAAACATATCAAATAGGTGAAATACTACTCGGCGGTCATGAGTCCGGCGGGTAAGAAGAACTACAAGGTCAGGACCGGAGCCAGGACGGCGTCGAAAGGCCTAGAGAAGGAGCTTAAGAGAAAGGCAAAACGCCTCTCTCAGGACCCTGACCTTGCGCTGCCCAAATGTCCCACAGATGTCCCTTATTTCAAGAGCATCGGAAAGAAGCTGAGGGAGATCCAGAGGATGAAGGACAACAAGAAGGCGCTGGAAAAGGCTTCGAAAAAGGGCGACCGTCTAGCAAGGGCATATGCGGCCACACTCCTCCTTCTGCATGAAGAGAAGATCCCCTACCTTGCCGTCTTCAAATCTCCCTTCGGGGACGTGGGGTATGCTCTGAGGGGCGAGACCTCAAAGGAGAAACTGGTTGGTATCCAGAACTACGAGAACCCGCGGATCAAGATGATGGCGTTCCTGGAGGAGGTCAAGAAGAAGAAGCTCTTCATGTTCGTGACCGAGGATGAGGTGATATGCACCGGTTCGGATCCCAAACCACCCAAGGAGGTCATCGACGCACTTCCGAAAAGACTGGGTAAGGGTATGAGGAAGGAAGGGAACGTCATCCATTCCCCGGACCTGAGAACTGCAACTGTCGAGAAAATGGAGCCCTGGAAGGAGCCATATCTCGTAGTATCATGGGATTCCGCCGGTATAAAGATGGCAAAATCACTGTCCTATTCCCTCCAGAACCAGGACAATACCTTTGCGACCTGTGCCTCGTACATGGCGACCGACCGTATCTCGAAACATTTCTCGGTCACCGTAAACGTCCGGCCCCTTTGCGAAAAAGGAAAGGGATGTCCATGCGACCCTCCGCAGAAGGAGGAAAAGAAGGAGTCCTTCCTATTAAGACTGGGCAAGGTAAAGGAGCAGACCTCCACGGACCAGTACATGGAAGGCAAGATGATGGACCACAGGTTGATCGAAAAAGAACTGGATGACTACAGGAAGCGCCTGGAAGAGGTCGGGGAGACCGTCTATATCATATCCAACAAATGCTACGGGACCGACCACAAGGCCGTCATGTCCTCCCTGGTCCTGAATGCCGAGGAGAAGGCCGCTCTCAAGAGCTTCTTCTCCCATGCCAAAGGTCCGCTTATTGCGCAGGATCCGAGCGCTAACAAGATCATGGAGCCATTTTGGAGAGACGTTGGAGAAGCCGTCCTGAAGGACCTTATCGATGATAAGACCATATCCAAGGAGGTCTTCAAGGACTATCCGGCCCCCAGGTTCCAGCCGATGACCATCATACAGGAAGCAAGATACAGGGTCGAGGAAACGCAGATGAGGAAAAAGCTCCCGACCCCGAAGGACCCTCCAAGAATGATCGAATTCGCCTATGAATGCGCCCTTGCCTATCTTGTCAGGGGTGGGGAGGGAGCATCGAGGATCGTGGAGAAGTACCACGACGACGATATCAAGCTGAAAGCGGCCAAGTTCGCGTTCGTCAAGGGCTTGAACCTCACCCGCAGTGCCGGATGGAGCTATACGACCCACGAAATGGGCTATGCTCAGGGCCTTGACGAGATCGTGGTCGAGCTTGCAAAGGACGACCCGGCCAAGTTCAAGAACGGGCTCATAAAGCTCTGGAAAGCCACCGGATCCACCCAGGACCTGAAATGGAAATGATCCATTAATGGAAACCCTTGAGATCATTCACCGGAATTATATCGGGGACCCCCCCGGGACAGCCGACCCTGGTCTTTTCAATTAATAATATTGGTTAGAAAATAGTTATATACAATCCTAGGGTTGTTCGATATAACAGTTCCGAAATAGCTGTACCTGGAAGCTGTTCTGGGGGTGAGCAGTTTGGATAAGGCTGCAAAGGGAAAGGACGAGACCATTGAGAACGGGGCGGACAAGGATATCGAGGAAGAAGAATCCCTGATCACCATGGAGAAGGACGATATCGTCCTTAAGGATACCAAGACCGGTGCCAAGAGGTCACTTTTCGACGTGGGTTGGCTATTCCGCAAGGAACCAGCGATCACAAAAAAGGCGAAGGAGGAGGACCTGGACCCTAAAGAATTGGCTGAAATGAAACCTGCCGAGCGGATGAGGTACAGACGCCGAAAACAGGACAGGGAGCAGTTGAAAGGGGCAAAGCTCTACGAGATCCCTCCGGTCGATGAAAAGATGTGGGAGATCGTCGACCCGATATACTCCCTCAGGGAACCCTACTCCTACACGAGGATGGTCCGCAATAAGAAAACGAAGGACCTTCTATACGATGTGATCGAACCACCGCTCAACGCCGAGGAAAGATACCTTCACGATTTCCTGAAATCGACCCTCGAGCACAATATCGAGGTCGACAGGGGTGACGCGGACGATGTCGAGAACGAGATGAGGCTCCGCAATCAGATGAGGAAGTTCCTGGCCCAGGCGGGGAGAAAGATCGACATCCCCTCCTTCGAGAAGATCTTCTACTACCTTTCCAACTACTTCCTCGGCTACGGGAAGATACAGGTCATGATGGAGGACAGTGAGATGGAGGATGTATCCTGCGACGGGACCGGCATCCCTATCTTCGTTTTCCACAGGAAATACAAGAACACCCGCACCAGCGTGGTATTCAAGGAGGAGGAGGAGCTGGACGATTTCGTCGTGGGACTGGCGCAGAGATCTGGAAAGCACATATCCATCATGAACCCGATCCTCGACGCGACCCTTCCTGACGGTTCCAGGCTGAACGCAACATTTGGAAAGGAGATCACCACGAAGGGATCATCGTTCACCATCCGAAAGTTCAAAGAGGACCCCTTGACCATGGTGAACCTGATACTTTTCAAAACGCTGTCCCCGGAGATGGCTGCTCATCTATGGCTTGCGGTCCAATACGGCGATACGATGATGGTATCGGGCGGAACGGCCTCCGGAAAGACTACAACGCTCAACGCTATCAGCCATTTCATCCCCCCATCATCGAAGATCATCACCATCGAGGATACCAGGGAGATGCAGCTCCCCCATTTGAACTGGATCGCCGGCCTCACCAGGGAGAAGAAGGGTGAGACGACAGGTCAGTCCATCGATATGTATACCCTGCTTGTGGCGGCTCTTAGACAGAGGCCGGAATATATGATCGTTGGCGAGGTCAGGGGCAAGGAGACCATGGCCGTGTTCCAGGCAATGGCAACGGGGCAGGTCACCTATGCCACCATACATGCGGATTCGGTTGCAGCAATAGTCCACAGGCTTGAGAATCCTCCCATCAACATCCCCCGTATCCTGATCCTTGGTCTCAACCTGGTGCTCCTTCAGGCACAGGTCAGGGTCAAGAACAAGAGAACGAGAAGGATAAAGGACCTCGTCGAGATCGTCGGTCAGGACCCCGTATCACAGGAAATAATCTCGAACAAGGTCTACACATGGAATCCTGCAAAGGACGAGTTCCGTTTCTCAGGGCACTCCAACCTCTACGAGAAGATAATGGACAGGGAAGGGTTCACGACGGAGGAGATCACCGAGGAGATCCATAACAGGGCCGATGTCCTCAGGTGGATGGCCTACAAGGGCCTCACCAATTACCAGGAGGTGGCCAACGTGGTGAACGAGTATTACCGGAACTCCAAACCCCTCGTCGAGAGGACAAGGAGGGAGCTCACCGCGTTGAGGCTGGAAAAGCCTGACCTCAAACTTTGACCGGGATTAGATAATTAGAGGCTTGTTCCACCATTAGAGAGGTGTTCCATTACCGGTTAATATACCCCAGAAGGTAGCTTCCATGGTGATTTCATGGGAGAGACCCAAAAGATTTGGATGATCCTCGCCCTGGGGGCCGTTGTGCTCATGGGTTTCGCCGGCCTCGTATCGGCCGTTCAGGAACCAGCCGGCGAGGAGAAGGGATCTGAGAATGTCGATGAGAGCAATGGGATTTCCGAACCGAAAACCGAAGGACCCCAGGGATATACAGAGATGTTCGGCCAGTTCGAACTGGGAGACGATGGGCTGGAAGGTCGATACGTTAGCTTCGGGTTCGAAGACGGCATCCTGAAGGACTACTGCTTCGTTCCCGATGAGGAGGTCATCTTCTCTTCAATCGGGTCCGCCAACGATCTGTTCCTGGAGGAGAATACCCGGATGGAGGGGGCGGTCTTCCATGCGGAATTGGAAGGACTTCATATGATGTCCCATAATAATCCTACGTCCATGGTCCATTTCACATATTCCGGTGAAGAATGGGTGAACGTATCCTTCGAACTGTCCGAGGGCGTGGGATTTGGCGAGGTCTCCGATGGAGACCTTCCGCTGTCGGGCCTCGATAAGGATGCATGGATCACCCTCGGAACCGAGGATTACACCATCGATGAAGGACTTCTCGAGGTCAACTTGACCAAAGGGGTGATAGTCTGTTTCTTCAGGAGCCCCTACCAGACGATGAACTCCTTCCAGGAATCAACGATGAGGGCCGTTTCCTCCGGGAACATCGATGGAGAGCTACAGGTAAAGAACGCTGAAGGCAGCGGCACCGAATCACAGCACTTTCCTTTTCAGGGAAAAGTGGAGATGCAGGTGAAAGGGTCCGAGAACGGCAAGATGCTGAAGGTCGAGGTCCAGAGCCAGGAGAAATCCGGAAAGGTGCTCATGTTCAAGGTCCAGGGACAGGTGCTTGGTGATGTCGAGGTCGGCAAGGTCAGGATCGAGTTCGACGGGGAGAATGCCGAAAAGAGCGGCTCCTTGAACGAGGTCCTCATGGGTAACACGACCCGGTGCAAATATTATATAGAAAGGGACGGCGAGGGCTGCTACCAGGCAATGGTCTATGTCCCCGGCTTCTCGACCCACGAATTAACGTTCAAGACCGAGGACGGACAGGAAGATAGCCCCTTCCTTTCGATCGGGGCCATGATCGGCATCCTATTGGTTTTCCTGGGTATAGCAGGAATTGTCGAATATGGCCGTAGAAAGTGAACCACTGCCCCCGTAGGGACACCCGGAGCCGGTCTCTTGCCGGCTCCATTCTTATCTTCCTTTGACGAATACCTTTAACTCGTTGTTGCTGTCAAGGAGTGCCAGCTCGAGGCCTATATGCTCGGCCGCTTCGAAGATCCTGTCATCCCGGTAGAACTCCCCGAACACTATCCGTTTTATACCGGCATTCGCCATGATCTTGAAGCAGATCCAGCATGGGGAAGCAGTCACATATGCTTCACCTTCCATGACTGACACCCCGTACCTTGCAGCCTGGGTGATCGCGTTCTGTTCGGCATGGGCGGTCCTCGTACAGTGCCCGTTCTCCATCATATGTCCGACCTCGTCGCAGTGAGGCATCCCCCTGACCGATCCGTTATATCCCGTGGCCAGGATGGTCCTGTCCCTCACGATCACGCATCCGACATGTTTTCGGTGGCAGGTCCCCCGGGTCGCAACCTGCTTTGCGATGTTCATGAAATATACGTCCCAGGACTGTCTTTTGGGGGCATGATCCTGGTCGAACTCGATCTCGTAAACCTGATCCCCCGAAGGCCTGCAGGTCTCCTTATCCTCCATAAGAACGGCATAATACAACTCAGACATAAAACCCTATTGAGCCCGTGGCAAGTAGTTCTCTTTGCTGTCGATCATATAAGAAAATAGAGGGGAGGATGGAAACCCTCCCCGGGTGTCGGCTATCCCCAATGGAGACTTCGGGCGAGGCAAGAAGACCTAGGGTCAATCACGCATTCAATCCCCTTTTCCTACCCCCACCCATTGAAAAAAAAGGATTAAAAGAATATAAAGGTGAAGAAAAAAACCATAACGGCAAATATGGTGTATTTAAGTTTTATGCCCTGGTCGTGACCCCCGGGATCTCTAATTTCATGCTCTCATGTCAAAGAATATAACCATCAAATCCGTTTGGAGTTGCATATATCGGAGCCGTGGGAAGCATGAGGTATTCGGCGATCCTCCCGGTCTTGTTCATGATCATGATGGTATTTCCACCAGTCCCTGCCGGAGTTGCGGTCCCTCCAGCAAGGGAGACCGGTATCGATCTTGTACCGACGCTTGTTTATGATCGGGTCCTGGAAGTCCCCCCCGGCGGAGAGACCAGGGTAGTGATATATCCATGGGGAGGATTGAGAACGGAAGGTTATATTGGACCTTATATAGACCCTGAATCGAAATTTGGGCAGGCCGTGGACCTTCTTCCGGACTGGCTCAAGGACGATTTCATCAATAATATGGTCGAGGCAGGTTCCAGCACATTGTTCCCATCATCTCAGATCGTCCCTGCGTTCGGGGACCTGGATAGGGACGGAGATGATGACATGGTCGTGGGGCGGGGATCCGCCCTTTACTTCTACAGGAACATCGGAAGTGCTGGAAATCCTGTCTATATAAATGGTGGCTGGGATGACTGGGTGTACGAGATGAACGTCACGGATCCCGGCGGTGAAGGGTTCATTAGCCCAACGATTTTCGATTATACCCATGACGGATATTGTGATCTGATCTGGGGGGACTCGAGCGAATACATGAATTTCATGAAGAATCCCAGGATAGGTGATGGCTCGACCGAAAGAACGGGGATCATCAGGAGATCATACGTCATAGGGGCGAATACCCCGACACATCTTTCACCTACTGTCTTAGGGATGTATCGTGACAACATAACGCTCTTTTTCGGTTCGGAAAGTGGAGAGCTGTATTACTATCATGTTACCGTCGAGATAGGGGACGAATTCTACTTTGGATACAATATTAACATCGTGGAAAGCCCCATTAACGTCAGGACCACTCTGGGACCTGCTTCTTATTCCGCACCAAGGTGCTGGGAACCTATTACGGTTCCGGTTGGGGGGGAATCGATGCTTTCAGTAGGCTCCGGCGAGGGGATGCTTTATTCTTATACCGTTTCCCAGAACCTTAACGGTCGTTTCGATCTTGCATTGAACAACGGTTTCTTCAGGAACGTTGCTGCGACGGGTCCAACAACCCCCGTTCCAGCCAACCTCAACGGGGATGGATTCCCGGACCTTGTTCTTTCCAACGGGAACGGGGGGGCAAGGACATACCTTCAGTTCGGGACGGACCAGTCCCCCTACTGGGCTCCGGACCCCACCATTCCGGCCTTCGAGATCGAGAACTACGAATCGGCCTTCGACGAGGTGCATGAGATCTTCGATCCGAACCTCATCGATGATTACCTGGATACCATCATCGAACCGGAGAATGTGAACTACAGGGATGAGATAGGATTCGCATGCGCTTTTACTCCGCCTTCGCAGTTGAGGGGCAATCGTCTCGCTTCCCTTTTCGTTGAGAACGCTCGATATATCTACCAGAGGGACCCCCAGCTTGACTATGTCAACCTCTACGAGCAACCGGGAGATGACTATTTCACAACGACCACCTACAGGGTCAAGGTCGGCAGCTCCTACGAGTGGATGATCATCCCGAAGGAGGCTTATTACTGGGGGGTCGTCCACCCGCGGATAACCGAAGAAACGGTGGCTTACGTCGATCCGGATACAGGAGGTGCTGCTTCCCCGGCAGAAGGAGGCCGGTTCTGGAGGGAGTATCTCTGGGAGCATGCCGACGATGAGTATCCCCCCGGACCGGATTATCCGGACGATCATACGGGGAGGTATGTCTACTATCCAAGGAACTTCACGCCACCCCTCTTGAAAGAGGAGCTTGAAGGGATTGACATGCTATGGGACCTGCAACCGTACAGTTATCCCGGGGGTTTCGATGATGCGGGCGAGGTCGACCGCTACCCGTTGGATTTCAGGGAGCATGCGCTCGAGAAAGTCTCGCAGTGGGTGGAGAAGACCCTCCCTCTTAACCAACAGGAATCACTGGATGATGAGAGGCCGACGCAGCCAGTGAGGATCGCTGCGACTCACAACGGCAACTGCGGGGAGCTGCAGGACCTGACAATAGCGGCTGCAAGATGTTCTCTCATACCGGCAAGGGGGGTGCATCTGCCTGGAGAGGACCATGTATGGTCTGAGTTCTACCTTGGGGGTTGGCACCAGTGGGATAACTACTGGTCCGATGCCGGGGGCGTTGTCGCTGACGACCTTAACTACTGGTGGGGTTGGGGAGGAAGGGGAGGCTCGGGTATATGGGCCTCGAATGGAGCAGGACAGGTGTTCGATGTTGGTGGTAGATACCGCTCCCCTGACATCACAGGGAGCCTCAGGGTCCAGGTGTTCGATGATAACTTGCAACCGGTCGAGGGAGCAAGGGTCCTTGTCATGTCCCACTGGGTGACCGAGCAGATCAACATCGAAACCGGTCCTTATCAGGGACCACTGCCAACTGTCCCTCTTCCAGCGATCTGGGGGTATACGAACCATTACGGGTTCTGCGACCTAACGGTATGGAGACAGAACATCAATGTGATGGTGACATCGGACCTTGGAACATATGTCTCCGGAAAGTTCTCGGTTCCTGAGGACAGCGGCCCGCATATAATGAACGTCATGCTCTCCAGCTCGAAACCATCCAATCCCATGTACACCCCGGAACCGGACCTCACGACGAACGGAACACGTTACCTCTTCAGTTTCGAGGTCGAAGGCGCATATCAGATGCAGAGAGACTTCTTCAGTGGTGTTCTCTACCGAAACGAGATGCAAAGTGGTGCTGCAGAGCTGAGGATCCTCCGGAATAACGTGATGATAATCGATTCCCTCCTGAGCGCAGGTGGTGGTTTCACCCAAGAATTGCACAGCGGGGATGGCAGCGTCACCCTCTCTCTTTCGGACTTTAACTCTATCAAGGAATTCACCAGGGTCCGAGTGAAGGTCTGGGAGGTCGAAGAGGAGCAAGGAGAGGACGTTCCGGACCTTGTCCTTGCCAATGAAAATGGACCAGGCGACAAGGGTATTGACAACGGGGAAGAATATTACGTCAATGGTTGGATCGTATCTTCGGACAAGGAATACCTTGACAGCGTCGGCCCCATCAGGATCCACGGATCCCTCTGGGATGTTCCCTTCACCGCTATCCGCGACCATCCGCTGAACTACGATAAAGAATGGTCCCTCAGGATCAGCGCCCACGATGTGGTAGGCATACCAGGAACTTTCAACAGCTTCACGGTCGATGTTTACAATGAAACGCTGGATAACTTCCCGGACCCCATCGATTCGTTCAGCTGGGAGCCTTTCATCAAGAACCCGACCGGGCCCCGTTGGACCCGGCTGGTATCCGACCAGGATGTCAGTTGGGGGGCGACCCTGGACATCGGAGCCTATTATGAAGACCCCTATGGAGGATTCAGGGGCATGGGATGGATGGATGATACCTTCATATTCGACCGGATGTCCGAGGAGAACCTATGGCCTGAACATTTCATCTCCCAGAATATCTACACCAAGGAATTCAAAGGAGGGGGGCACAAGGTTTCCATGACGGTTATCGACCCCTGCGGAAACCTTCAACCACTGGTATATCAAGTGAGGTTCATGCCGATCGCTCCATCACTGAACCTCACCTCACCGGGAGAAGGAGATGACCTCTATACCAACGAGGTCACGGTCGCCGGAGATGTCGGCGACGATGTTGAGCTCTCATCCCTGAAGGTCCGTATCAATGACGATATTTGGGACATCACCGATTCCGTTCAGCAGGACGGAACATATGAGACCATGATCAGGTTCAGGGGAGACCCGGGACCCTACACGGTAGAGGTCAATGCTACGGACAATGTCGATCTCTGGACCGCGAAGATCGTCAATGTGTCTCTCAGACCGCCTGTGGATGACGTTCCCCCCACGATCAGGATCGAGGACCCATCAAACGGAAAACGGGTCGAGAAGGGAGAGGTCATAACCTTCCGCGGGACCGCATCCGACGAGAACGGTCTTTCGAAACTCGAGCTTTCGGCGAACGGTAGGACCTACGACATCCTCGGGAGCGTCACGGGAAGGACGTTCTCATATTCCCTCGATACGACGGATTGGTCGACCGGTGAGAAGAGGATCACCCTGTCAGGAACCGATACCAGAGGCAATCCGGCCATGGATAGCATCCATATCGAGATATACGAGGTCGTCGAGGAGTTCAAGGATAAGGAAGATCCTTCTGTCAGGATCGACAGCCCCGCTTTGGGATCCACTATATCCCTCGGTTCTTCGTTCTTCCTCTCCGGGCAACTGTTCGACGACGGACCGGAGATCAGGTTCGAGCTGTCGTGGGACAGAGGGGATTCCTACAATGACCTCACCCGCCTTCTAAGCAACGTATGGGATTTCGATGTGGAGATCGATACACTGGATATTATTTCCTCACTGGATATGGACCCGGATTCCCTGAGAACTGTCCTCGAGAACTACCCGCTGATAATGAGGATCGAGGACGGGGTCGGACGCCAGGAGCTCGTGGAGCACTACCTTGTTTTTACTGACCAGGAGGCACCTACGTTACTGCCCCCAAAGGTCGAGGTCCGTCAGGAAATGGACCTCGTTTCGATAGGGTTCACCAGCATCGACGTTACTCCGATCAGGAGTGCGCAGGCAGAAGTGACCTCACCGGAAGGGCAGGTCTTTCGGAACACCATCCTTGAAAATACCCAGTTGGACCAGGAGGAGGAAGCGACTGCGGGCAGGTTCGATTTCCAGGGGCCCTTCGAGCCCGGAACATATACGGTCAAGATCACCATCACCGACAGCTGGGGCAACACCGCGGACACAACGACCTCCTTCGATATCGAAAAGGAGAGAACGAAAAGTGGTGGCGGGATCGATCCGCTGGTGATCATTCTCACGTTGATGATCATCCTGGTGCTCCTTGCGGGTATCATCTACGGTCTTATCCGGGCGTTTCGTCCAAGAAATCCCCCAAATAACTAGATATCTATGTGGAAGTTCACAAAACTTTAAATTCGGAAATGACCATGATGGAGCGGGGGAAAATGGGTTCCCCAAAGGCTGAACGGGAGACAGTCCCATCGGAGGGATGGCCGTGGGTTTCAAATCCATAATCAACGAATATATGAACAAATACGATAAGAAGGCAGCGCCTCAAGAGAGGGTAGAAAGGGAGGTAGAGGTCCAGGAAGCCCCCCAGTTCGTGGAAACGAACCCGGAGGACGAGGAGCTCAGGAGGGTACTTTCGACCCTTCGGACAAATATCAAGATCGTCGGTTGCGGCGGTGGGGGCTCAAACACGATCAACCGTATCGTGGAGGAAGGTATCATCGGCGCGGACCTTTACGCATTAAATTCGGACGCACAGCATCTTCTCACCATACATGCTCCTCATAAGGTCCTCATCGGGAAAAGGACCACAAGGGGCCTCGGTGCCGGTGCCAATCCAAAGATCGGCAAGGAATCCGCACTGGAGGCAGAGGAGGAGCTGCGCGCTGCGCTCATGGGAGCTGACATGGTCTTCGTGACCTGCGGTCTCGGTGGAGGGACCGGTACCGGTTCCGCCCCTGTAGTGGCGGAGATCGCAAAGCAGCTTGGCGCCCTCACCATAGCGGTCGTCACCAAACCCTTTGCAGGTGAGGGAGAATCCAGGATGGAGAACGCAGAGTGGGGTCTGGCCGAGCTCGAGGACAATTCAGATACCGTCATTGTCATCCCCAACGACAAGCTCCTTGAACTCGTTCCGAGACTCCCGCTCAACGCAGCGTTCAAGGTAGCCGACGAGATCCTGATGAAGGCCATCAAAGGAATAACCGAGATGGTCACAAAGGTCGGACTGGTGAACCTGGACTTCGCCGATCTGAAGACCATCATGAAGGGAGGCGGTGTTGCGGTCATAGGTATCGGAGAATCCGATGACGGCAACGAGAAGGCCGTAAAGGCAGTCGAGGAGGCGATCAACTCACCACTCCTGGAATATGACATTTCCTCGGCGAACGGGGCACTTATCTGTGTCACCGGCGGAGAGGACATGACCGTCACCGAGGCGGAGACCGTTGCAGAATACATCAACGAGAGGATCAACCGCAACGCCTCTATCATCTGGGGAGCATATATTGACCCAGAACTCAAGGGCGCCATAAGGGTAATGCTCGTCCTGGTGGGGGTTACCTCCGAACAGATCTCCGGGAAATCCGTTGGAAAGTTCGGAGACAAAGAGAAGGGTTATACCCGAAGAGAAGAGCGCTTCGGTGTCCAGTTCATTCGCTGAACGGGAGTGATATCATGCTTAAGTGTCCCCGATGCGGGGAGGAGAACAGGGACAGAGAGCTCTATTGTGCAGGCTGTCAGACCAGACTACCCTCTATCAGCGCGCTGAGGTCCACCATCAGGAACGGTCTGGAAGCCCTCGATGAGAAGGATTACAGGAAGGCCATGGACAGGTTCACCGACGTTGTGAGACAGAACCCCGGCGACCTGGATGCATGGTTCCTGCTTTCCGCGACCAAGGTAAAGCTCGGCAGGGGATCTGAAGCCTGGGAAGACCTGGTGGAAGTTGGACTGGCAGCCGAAACAGGCAGATGCACTCACTGCAGAGGTTCCGGTAAATGCAAGGAGTGCGGAGGACCCGGAATCTGCATCATGTGCAGGGGCACCAAGAAATGCTCCTATTGCGGTGGAACGGGAGCTTGTCCGACCTGCCGAGGGCAGAGACCCGATGAATGCAATCATTGCAAAGGAACCGGCCAGTGCATCCGGTGCAAGGGATCTGCCGAATGCAACTACTGCAGCGGATACGGGAACTGTGCAAAATGCAAGGGGACCGGAAAATGCGTGTTCTGCGGAGGCACAGGCCTCGGTCATGAACTGGACCTTTCTAAGGTCTCCCGGGAGTTCCACGAGCTTGCGAACTGGTTCTAGGTGATCCTTTTTCCGTAGGAGAGCCACCTGCGAATATCACCGTGAGGATCGTCCTCCCTCTTCACCGATCCGGAGTTCAACAGGTGTATCGCCCTCTTGATGGCAATGCCCTCCTCGAACAGGTCAATTGCCTCTTCACGCGTCATGCAGGTAGTGGAAAGGTCCTCTTTTATCTCATTGAGACGGTCCATGAGCTCCGGCATCAACCTGTCGCGTTTTCTTGGCTCCTTCGATGCCTCTTCAATAAGCTTGTCCACATCGACCCACTGGCCCCTGAAATAGATGAACCTGTTTCGCTTCTCCCCTATGAAGGATAGGGGCCTTTCGAGCTTTGCTAAGAGCTCACTGCAGTAATTCCTGTCCTCTTCAGAGCTCGGATCGTCGAACATGTCACCTGTGGATTGCGGCCATTGTTCATAATCATTTTGAAGGTAATATGAATAGAATGGCCCCAAAACGGTATACCTTTTATATGTGAAGTGAAATGCCCCATCGCTAAACACCTGCGGTGGTAGCTCAGTTGGGAGAGCGTCTGACTGAAGATCAGAAGGCCGGGTGTTCAAGTCACTCCCACCGCACCTATCGATCATCCAAGAACAGGAGTGAACAAGGATGGGAGACACTATCTACGACATAGAGATATTCCAGGGAACCAGTTACTTCATAGCAAAGATCATCGCGCATGAATCCAAGGAGAAACCCATTCGCGAATACAAGACCAACACCCTGGAAGAGCTCCTCGAGAACATAGCCAAGGACATCCTCGAGGATAACGAGTGAGGTCCCTTACCGCGATCTCCGGTCCAGCCACTCCCTCAACCGCTTCTTTTCCTTTGCCGACATGTAATATTCAGGACCTTCCCTGCCATTCCTTTTTCTCAGGATTCCCTTTAGGGAAATCAGTGAAGTCTCCCTTTCAAGCTTCTTTTTGGATATCCCGGTGGCATCTGAGAGTTCCTGATGGGACAGTTTTACCACATCCAGGAGAGAGACCGCGATCCTCTCCTGCTGCTTGTTAAGGACCAAGGGGCCGTCCACGAAGGAGCCGACGGTAGGATAGAACCTGACCAGGGTCCCGTCGGGGATCGGTCTCACGGTCCCGGTCCTCTCCAAATGGACAAGGGTGGATACGAGGTCGCGCCGGCTGAAGTTTGAATATTCCAAGAGCTCTTTGAAGTGTATCCCGGGTCTTTCATGTACCAAGGAAAGTACCGGTTCTTCGTCGATAGTGCCCCCTCTGAAAATAGCCATTTGAGCGGCATAGGATGTCTTTTCAACCATTGTCAATGCCATTGCTATCAACGTCAATGATAAGATCAGGAAGAGAATTATTATCAACCACCATGGGAAGGAACCTGCATTCCCATCCCCGTCCCGATCGATTGGAGGAATCTCTATTTGAACGGAATTGGAAATGACCCTGCTGCTGCCATCTAGGTGCTCGAAGCGCACAATGACCGTGAGATTGACAAGGCCCGAGATATTGGATATGGGGACCTCCACGATGGTGACATTTTCCGGATCGAACTCTTTGAGCGCCAAACCCTGGTGCGATCCCGGATAAGTAACGAACACACCGCTATAATTTATCGACTCATCGTTCCCTGATGATCCCTTGTAAAACTTCTGGCCAGAGGGGTCAACGTGCAAATTCACACGGACAAGATCGTTCGATACGGACAGAACCTCGATACTTACTTCGGGATCATTGAATGATGAGTTCTCGATCACAGTGAAGTTCCAGGGATACATCCTGACAGAATAATATGCATCCGTTAATGAGATCCAATACGAATATTGTCCAACATCCATATTCCATGGCAGGATCCTCAATTTCCCATTGGAGATGAACTCATCTGTTCCCGATCCATCTGAGAATAGTATTGCCCCCTGGAATAGTTGATAATTTACGAACCCGATCTCATCGTTGGAATCAAGATCGATGAGGACCTCCTCCCCCGCTTTGAAAACCTTTGGAAGCTCAGACAACAACCTCGGAGGAGTGTTGTTTATGGTTATCTCCAATCTGCTCAGGTCCTTGCCGCCAAAGATATCCAGGGATTCCACCTCAAGTACACCCCGGGTCCTGGCGGAAAGACCGGGAAGGAAAGTGAATTTCCCGGTAACGGGATCCAACGTACCCCCAAAATCGTCCCTTATGACCTGGTAGTAAGTGGCACCATCACCCTCCGAGCGGCAGTCGAAATCGATGGTCTTCTCCACCCACTCCTGCACGAGACCATAATCCTTTACGGTGATGTTCGGGAGCTCGTTGACGACGGTTATGGTCCATTCGTAATATACGATCCCGCCGTTCAGATCGTCAAGTGTCAGATTGACCGTCCAGTTGCCGACATGGACGTTCCTCGGGGTCCCGGATATCCTTCCGGTCCTGTCGATCTCGAGCCATGTAGTGTTCCATGGGCCGGACTGCTTCATCCGGACCTCCCATTTATCTCCGTCCTCCCTGAGATCGAACTTGGAAACGTAATCCTGGTCCTCCCAGCCCATGGGGGCAACAGAACCTTCGACTAACAGGGGAGGAGTATTGGCAACACTGATGGAGACATCGACAAGGACCTGCTCGGTCGTGGATGTCACGTTCACCGTGAAATTGGTATATCCTACATCATCGTTCCCTGGGGTCCCGAAAAGCAGTCCGCTGTTCATCTCCACCCATCCGGGCTTATCGACGAATGTCCATATCAGGTCCTCGCCGGAGATGTTGACGTCCTGGAGAAAAGCGTTGAAGGGCTCATCCTCCTTGGCATTGAAGGTATAAGACGCCTCTGCCCGGGTCGGGATCCCATCTTGTCCTAACGAGAGCTGTAGATCGGTGGGGGGCATGAAAAAGAATGTGATGAATAGGAAAAAGATAACAAGTAATGTCCTGGGGAAACCGACCTTCATTCTTCTTACCCGTCATGATGAATCCCTTCGGAATATATTATTCCTGGGTATATGGTCTCATATCTGATACCAGACCATCCACCAGCTAATGAAGGGCGTCCCCCAAAGGTTTATTAATACCTGCTCTATATCAGCCATTGCCCAGGGGTGGTTTTGACCATTTTCTGTGCTCTCGCCAACGGACAGCGGGGTGGGGTAGCCAGGATATCCCGTCGGGCTCATAACCCGAAGACCAATAGTTCAAATCTATTCCCCGCTACCATTTTATAATTGTTTTAAGGGGATAGATTTGAACCAGTAATAATATCATAAGCAGCTTGGTTCACCTGGATGTTTAAGAAATGAACAATGATGGACATTGTGACTTATTGTTCGGCCCTAACATCCAGGCCAGTAAAATCACAAAGTGATTTTAGCGCGAATCTATTCCCCGCTACCATTTTTTAAGCAATCAATATATCAATTTTCTCTTAAAAAATGGCCCTTACAATTTGAGATCTTATTTCACGATCCTTCTTTCCGTAAGTTCCTGGAAGATCTCAGTGGTCCTGTATATTATCCAGTTCTTTTCCTGTCTCCCCTCGATGAGACCCGCGTCCTTGAGTATGGAAAGATGATATGATAATTTCGAATTGGAGATATTGACCAATTCCTTCAAACAACATACGCAGAGTGGTTGTACATCCAGCATGTATGCGATCCGAAGTCGGAGAGGATCCGAGAGAGACCTGTAAACCCTACTCATTTTCTCTATCTCAACTCCCTCGGGGATCCTTTTGGGAATCTCTTCCAAACCACCAAGATCATCGATTTTTTCCCTTATAGGCTCCGGTATTTCCAATCGCTCACCTATTTCAAGATATTTTGAAACAGGAATATATTTATACCGGTCGAACATGACCTATTTCAAACAAATTTGAAACAGTGTGGCCATGGATATCGCCGGGATGATCATCAGGGCACTCCTCTCGGGATGGAGCTCATTTCTTGACTACGTAACGAACCATACATTGACCTGTCTGGTCCCTGCACTTTTCATTGCCGGTGCGATCGCTGCTTTCGTGAAGAAAGAGGCGATACTGAAATACTTCGGCCCAAACGTGAGAAGGTATGTATCATACCCTCTTGCAGCCACATCCGGAATAATCCTAGCTGTCTGTTCCTGCACGATCCTGCCTCTCTATGCCGGCATATACAGAAAGGGATCGGGTATAGGCCCTGCAACCGCTTTTTTGTACTCCGGTCCAGCCATCAACGTCCTTGCAATCGTATATACCGCAAGTGCACTTGGATATGACCTTGGTGTGGCCAGAGCGCTCGCCGCGATCATCATGTCGGTGGTGATAGGGGCGTACATGGCGATGATCTTCAGGAAACATGACCGTCAACTCATTTCTCAGGCAAAGAAAGCATCATCATTCACAATGCAGGAAGAAAGAAGCACCAGGCCTCGATGGACCGTGCCATTGTTCTTCCTTTTGCTTGTCGGAGTCCTGGTGATAGGTGCGTCCTCTCTCTCATGGCTGGTTAAAGGTCCCATAGTGGGTCTGTTGATCATCGGCTTAGTAGTAATTGTGGTGAAGATGTTCGACCGCAGGGAATCGAAGGAATGGTGGCTTGAAACCTGGTTCCTTTCTAAGAAGATCGTTCCGATACTTGTGATCGGAGCCTTCGCTGTTGGAGTTATTGCTTATTTCATCCCGCCGGAGACCTTCCAGGATGTTCTCGGCAACGAAGGATTGCCAGCGAATTTCCTCGCGGCTGTTATCGGTGCGATCCTTTACATGCCGACCCTTCTCGAGGTACCTATTATCGGAGAGACCTTCGGGTATAGTGATGGCATCATGGGATCCGGGCCAGCATTGTCCCTTCTGCTTGCAGGACCGGCCGTCTCCCTTCCGAATATGATCGTCCTTTACAGGATAATGGGTTTAAAGAAAACAGCTGTTTACATCGGTCTCGTTATTCTGATATCCACTTTAGCCGGGTATGTATATGGAAATCTGATCGCATAGAGGTGAATTAATTGATGAAGATAGAGGTCCTGGGATCCGGATGCGCAAAATGCAAGCTGCTGCATTCGAATGTCGAGAAAGCAGTGCAGAAAGCAGGTATCAAAGCAAAGGTCGTGAAGGTAGAAGACATCGTTGAGATCATGAATCGAGGGATCATGATCACTCCCGGTCTTGTGATAGATGGCAAGGTCGTTCTGTCCGGAAAAGTGCCAGATGTCGATGAGATAGTGAAGTTGATGAGGACTGGATAACATCAGGATAAATATCAGTTATTACAACCCTGATACCTCATAAATTTTAATTACGAATACCAATCTAGAACCTCATGGGTTATTTGACGACCCATGATTACATCCTGCTCGGGATACGGCTCCTCCCTAATTCCAGCCTGGGATATGACGACAGGGAGGAGCTCGGCAGGTCCCTCGGTTTTTCTTTCCTCACGGTCAGAAGGTCTCTTACGGACCTGAAGAAGAACGACTGTATCATCAAAGAGAAGGAGGGAACGAAGGCATACTTCAAGATCACCGATGAAGGCATGAAGAAGGCCGAGGAACTTTATTCGGATATCAGCAATCTGTATTTCACACCCCAGCGTCATGGAGTCCCGACCTCCATCAGATTGACAGAGGTCCTGAAATTGATCAACGATCCATTTTTCAAGCCTTTTCTGGTCAAACTGTATTTTGAAAAGGATATCTTCGACCTAATGGACACGTTGAAGACATTCGAGATGCTGAAAAAGGAAACCTCCATTTACAACCTCTTTGAAAAGATCGATATATTCCACGGCTCCCAGGGAATGCCGAATTTTACCCACAGCTTCATCAAGGCAACCATGTTCGGGTTGAATGAAAATAGAAAATGGACGAAAGAGAATCCTAGCGAGGGGAACATCCAGGTACTTCTACTAGACGCCGATCTTAAAGCCCGTCGTGGAGACCTAGAGGAAGCTCTTTCTCTCTATCGTACTATCCTTCAAAAACCCAACTTACCTCAGGAACTGTGGTTCATCGGAATACTGGGATTGGTTAAAACATACGGAAGATTGGGAAGAAGAAATGAATGGGAAAAGGCCTTGGAAGAAACCAGGCGACAAACGGATAATAAGATCATTCACGGATACCTCAACCAGATAGAGGCCGATCTTCTTGCAACGATCGGTGACTATGACAGGGCAAAGATCCTATTCGAAAAGGCGATCGGCACATTCAGGCATTACAATCTACCTTTATTCCTATCCATCACCTACAACAACTATGGCATTCTGATGTTCAACAGAGAAATGTATGACGAGGCTGAGAGGATATGGAAAAAGGGAAAGCGTTATGGTTCCGAAAGTGGTAACAGGTTTTCCACGGTTCCGACAGATATCAATCTGGCCAGTATAATACGTATCAAGGGAGACCTGGAAAAGGCAAGGAAGTATCTGGAGGATGCAAAGGATCTGTGTATCTCCCAGAACAATATAGAAATGCTTTCTTCAGTAGAATACAACATTTCCCTGATCATGATCTCCGAAGGAAACTTCGAAGAGGCCATCGAACTGTTTAACAGATCATGCTTCGATACCTATCCCCTTCTGTCCGAAGATTATAGGGAAGAAAGACTAGCAGTATTCAAGCGAGAGGTGGAAAAGTATAAATACACCCCCCTCCGCAGAGGTCCAAAATACGATTTGGTTTATATGGGATGACCGCAAAATCGTGATTCATGACCCGAACTGTACCTCTCCTTGCTGGCGCATTATCGGTAGCTTCTTTGCTGCTGATGATCCTTATCTCGAATCCTGTTAATGCTGACCCCCAAGAGTACAGAGCATTGATAATTATCTCCGATTACGAAGGGACCGATGATCATGAACTCGAAAAGGGGGTCGCATTCTACGATTACCTCATCGAGAATGGATACCACGATGACGATATAATCTTCCTAACGTCAGAAAATGTATCCTGCATGGACGATAATGTTACTATTGAGAATATCAACGAAGCTTTCCAGTGGCTTATCGATGAAGGGAAACAGAAGACAACCGTGAATGTATACATCAGCGATAACACACATCATATTGCTTCAAGAAGCTATTATCAGTTCAGCAACGGTACTGTCAACTGCTCGGATATTATCAGATGGATAGATCAGATCAGCTATGACACCTTGAACTACATCACCCTCGGGAACCACTCCGGTTGGTTCGGCCCCCAGCTCGTGGGGGAGAACAGGGTGGTGATCAGCTCCATGAGGGAGTTCGAGGAGTCCTTCGTGGACCGTTTCAATATCACCAGGAGCCTGGAGGATCCAACCGCGGACACGGACTGTGATGGCAAGGTATCCTTCGTTGAGGCTTTCTACAACGAGGAACAACTGCTGATCAGGTATGACCAGCACCCTGTCCTCTGGTGCCCGTGATGAATCAGGAGGAAAAGTATTGAAGACCACGATAGAAGTGCATGCGGATGACTATCTGCAGGAACTTGAAAGGATCCAGAGGACAATGGCCATGGACCAATGCTTCCCCGAGAAGGAATGTGCGATCTGCGGGGCCAATGAGGGGATCGCACTGCACTCCCTCATTTCCCAAAGGCTCCAGTTCTCAAAGGAGGTTCCTGTGTGCAGGGTTTGCACAGGTCATCTGATCGATACCTGCATCGAGGACTTCTTTCGAAAGATCAAGCAAGAGGAATTCTACCTCTGGAGTCAGATAGTTACACACAACATCCGAAAGAATACCTGGATATCCAGATTGGCCTTCGATATACTCAAGGAATGACGCTCCTCTGTGAATGCGTGAAAGAAGGAGAAAAGGGGGCCGGGGAGAGTGGATCGAAAGATCCTCTTCATTGGTCCAGAAGAGGAGAATAACAGGACCCCGCAACGGGTCAGCGGGGTCCAACCTTTATTTTCGAACCAGGATCACCTCTTTTGATCGCTTCCGGCCTCAATCGATAATGAATTATTCATGCGCTCCTTACCTGTGACCGGTGGTTGCCAGGTGAGGTCGTACGATGATCTGGAACTCGTAAAGATAACGACCAAGGACCGGAGCCTTGAAGAGTTCGAGATAAGAAGGAACGTTTTCATCGTAGAACAAAGGGTAGACCCTGAAATAGAGTTCGATGAGCACGAGTCAGATTCGATCCACTTTCTCCTCCTGAAGAATAAGTTACCGATCGGATGTGCTCGGTACAGGTGGGAAGGAAGCGACATCAAACTGGAAAGGTTCGCCGTTCTGAAAGAGGGTCGGGGAAAAGGATACGGCAGGTTTATCATGGAAAGGATGCTTGAGGAAGTGCTCCCTCTTGGACCTGACCGCATCTTCCTGCACTCCCAGACATCAGCAGCTGGTTTTTACGGAAGGTTCGGTTTCGAACCGTCGGGAGAGATATTCGACGAGGCAAACATCGACCATATCAGAATGATCTACAAAGGCCGGGAGAAATGAAGATGGGAGGAAGGAAAGAGGTTCCCTCCAGGGACAGCATCGATGACGAACATAAATGGGACCTTGCACCGCTATACAATAATCCTGATGCTTGGGAAACCGAGTACAAGGATGTCGAAGCATCCTACCCTAAATTCCTGAAATTCAAGGGAAGGTTGAAGGAAAGCAACGATGTCATTGCGGATTATATCAGATTCTCAGACGAACTCTCGAGAAAGCTGGAGAGGGTCTACACCTGGGCGCATCTGAAACACGATGAGGACCTGAACGACGGAGGGTTCCAATCGATGTACGACCGGGTCATAAACCTCATGGTCCGGATAGAAACGGAGACATCCTTCTTCGTCCCGGAGCTCCTATCCCTCCCGGAGGACAGGTTGAAGGGACTGCTCGAGGACCCGGTCCTCGAATTCGCATGGGTCCCCCTTCGCTCCATAATCAGGACCAGGGAACATTTCCTATCGGAAAAGGAAGAAAAGCTCCTGGCAATGGCCGATGATGTTCTGGATGCTTCATCGAAGACCTACCGGATGCTGAACGATGCCGACCTCAAGTTCCCCACCATAAAGGATGAGGAAGGGAACGAGATCGAGATCTCTCACGGAAGGTTCGTTGGCCTCATGATGAGCGGTGATCGGGAGGTCAGGAAAAGGACGCTGGAAGAATTCTTTTCATCCTACGGGTCCCACAGGAACACCTTCACTTCGATCCTGGAAGGCGAGCTGAAGAAGAGGGCGTTCCTCGCAAAAGCCCGCAATTACCCTTCCGCCCTTCATGCCTCTCTCGACAGCGACGAGGTCACCCCCGACCTCTACAATTCGTTGATCGATGCCGTTCACGGGTCGTTCGGGGACTTCTACCGCTACGTTGAGCTGAGGAAGAAAGCCCTCGGGGTAAAGGAACTTCACATGTACGACGTCTACGTCTCGTTGGTCAAGGAGTTCAAAAGGAAGGTACCCTTCGAGGAGGCAAAGGAGCTGGTCCTTGAGGCGCTTGCCCCTCTGGGGAGCGATATTCTCGATATTGTGAAGGAGGGCCTGTCCTCAAGATGGATAGACATATACGAGAACAGGGGAAAAAGGTCTGGAGCCTATTCCTCCGGTTGTTATGATTCTCCCCCCTATATCCTGATGAACTACGATGAGAACATAAGGGAGCTCTTCACACTTGCTCATGAAATGGGGCATTCAGTACATTCATATCTTTCGAACAGGAACCAACCCCATATCACAGCCGACTACAAGATCTTCGTGGCAGAAGTAGCCTCGACCGTGAACGAGATCCTTCTCCTGAACCATCTGATGAAGATCTGGACAGGGAATGAAGAGCAGACCTATCTGGTGAACCATTATCTGGAAAGCTTCAAGGGGACGGTTTTCAGGCAGACGATGTTCTCGGAGTTCGAAAGGGATGTCCAGGCGCTTGTGGAAGAGGGAACCCCCCTGACACCTGACCTGCTCTGCGAGAATTACGGTAAGCTCAACAAGAACTTCTTTGGACCATCCATGGTCATCGATAAGGAACTGGAGCTCGAATGGGCCAGGATACCGCACTTTTACTACAATTTCTATGTTTACAAGTATGCAACCAGCTTCTGTGTCGCAAATGCGATAGCGACGAGGATACTCGAGGGTGACAAAGAGCAGCTTGACAGATACATTTCCCTGTTGAAGGCAGGGGGATCCAAACCACCTGTCGAACTTCTATTGGGTGCGGGAGTGGACCTGCGCACGACCGAACCGATAACCGAGGCTTTGAATGTCTTTGGCGACCTCGTCAAGAGGATGGAGAGCCTTATCTGATTCACTTCGGCTTGTGATGGCCCCACTTTTGAAGCGCCAGTGCGAGTTCAGGAGAGGTTCTCGCCTTTTCCTCAAGGGTGAGTCCCTCATTATGGGCCTCGATAGCCTGGATCGAAGCTTTCGCACCCGCTCGGGTCCCCTTTGGATGCCCGTGTATACCTCCGCTGACGAGGATCACGAGCTCGCTGCCATAAATATCCAGAACATCGGGAACAAGGCCAGGATGGAGACCACCTGAAGCCACCGGGAATGCGGTCTTTATCGATCCCCAATCCTGAGGGAGGAGAAGCTTTCCTGTCTCCTTGACCACCTTCTCCCTGAGCACATCGGCCAGGGCCTTCACCTCGACCCTGTCCCCGACGAGCTTACCCACCGCTGTTCCGGTATGTATCTGGTTCACTCCTATCAACCTCATCATCTTGGCAATGAACTGCATTGTAAGTCCGTGTTTTGGGTTCCTGTCAAAAGCCGCATGCATAGCCCTGTGGGCATGGATAGCCATGCCCAGATCTCTGAGATGCTCCCTTATCGTCTGAACGCCTGCATATCCTACGATCACCACATCGACCATGGCAAATCTGAAACCGTGATCGTGAAGAAGGTCCGCCCTCCGCTTCATCTCATCCACTTCCGCGGTGATGTTGATGTATGCATCCTTGATCTGGCCGGTCTTTGCTTCTGCCTTGTCCCTGTACCTCGCCAGGAGCTCCACCCTTTTATCGAACTTGTTGAAGACCGTCGAGGTCAGATTCTCGTCGTCCTTGACGAAATCAAAACCGCCCATCCATGTCTCGTAACCTATCTTGGCATGCTCGAGGGCCGAGAAACCTATCTTGGGTTTCGGCACCGCCCCTGTAAGAGGACGGTCATGGACCTTCATTATCCTGCGGATGCCCTTCATCGAATAATTGGGTCCCTTGAAGCTTGAAATATACTTGTCCGGGAGGGTAGCATCTATCAGCCTGAGGTTCTCGACACCCTTCATTCCGAAGATGTTACCTGCGATACCCGAAAGGAGCTGGCATGCGTTGCCTCTTTCCCAGAGGTCCAACGGATAGGCGACCTTGAGATAGTTTCCCTCCATCTCGAAAGCTGTAGCCTGAAGACCTCTCATCCTTGGAGGCAGCTGCGACAAGGTCGTCCAGGTTCCGGTAGAGCTTTCGGAAGCGATCCTTCCCGCTGTTTCCTTCTTTGACATCCCGGCGGGAGGTTCAAAGTAAAAAAGGACTATGATCTCGGATCTGTCCG
Organism: Thermoplasmatota archaeon; assembly: GCA_049472215.1. Taxonomy (GTDB): domain Archaea; phylum Thermoplasmatota; class Penumbrarchaeia; order Penumbrarchaeales; family Penumbrarchaeaceae; genus JAFGLL01. The sequence continues at coordinate 55,840 of JBLIRH010000003.1, forward strand.
GCTTGTAGCCCAGATCGACGAACTGGTCGTACCAGTCTATCTTGGTCATGAGCTGTAATAGGAAAGGTCCGGTATAAACCTTGATACTGATAATTTATCGCCGTTCCATCTTTCCATGGTATCTCCTTTGGCCCTGCTGAAGCAAAATGCTTATATCTGATGTCCACATGGGTGCATTTGACGCATAGGCAAGGATAGATAAGAATGGACGGGGAAACAATATCCCCTGGTTCCAATGACATGTCTACAGGACCCGGATGCTGGATGCATCCGAACGCTTTCGATGAGGACATCAATTGGGGGCCCTTTGGCGAAGGTCGGTCCGGGAAAGGACCAGGAACCAGGGTCGAGAACAGGATCCAAAATGATGATTACGATGCATCTATCGTTCTTTTTCGTATCTTGATGTCTCCTGACCTATGCGCACATGGATCAGGTGATACACTATGGCAATAGAGAGGTTCGAGACGGACTACTCTGGAAAGAAATTGATAATCGAAACGGGCAGGATGGCCCATCAGGCCGATGCGGCTGTAATGGCAAGGGTCGGCGACACGATGGTCCTGGCCACGGTCTGCATGTCAAAATATGCCAGGGAAGGGATGGATTTCTTCCCTCTAATGGTAGATTACGAGGAGAGATACTCGGCCGTGGGAAAGATCAAGGGACCGAGGTTCCTCAAGCGAGAGGGCAGACCCTCGACCGAGGCTGTGCTAACTGGAAGAATGATCGACCGTGGGTTGAGACCCTTGTTCCCGGACGGGCTCCGGAACGAGGTCCAGGTCATCATCATGCCACTTAGCGTTGACGGTGAGAACAAGCCGGACATAGTCGGAATGATCGCAGCCACGATCGCCCTTGAGATCTCCAATGTCCCCTTCGACGGGCCCATAACGGGATGCCGCGTTGGACTCGTGGGCGGGGATTTCGTTGTGAATCCCACTGTGGACGAGATCGAGTTCTCGGAGATCAACCTTGTCGTCATGGGCGACGGAAAGAGGATCACTATGGTCGACTGTGATGCCAAGGAGCTCGATGACGAATACTCGCTTAAGGCCTTCGAGGAGGCCATGAAGGCGATGGACCCTATAACCAAGTTCATGAAGGACATCTCCAAGAAAGTGGGCAAACCAAAGACAAAACGCGAAGACCTCAAATGGCGCGGGGAGGCATCGGATGAAGAGGTCAAGATCATGGACAAGATCAAGAAGAAGGCCATCAAGGATCTCGACAAGTATCTCTTCAACCAACCCGTCGGGTCAAAAGGGGAGAGGAAGGCCATAATCAGCGAGCTCGAGGATAAACTCGTGGAAGAGTTCAAGGGGAAGCTCAAGACGAAGGAGCGGTCGGAGGAGGAGACAGAGAAATATCTCCATACCCTGATCTCCAATTTCTTCTTCGACTTCATCGAGGAGCAGGTTACCCTCGCTATTCTGAACGAGGACAAGAGGGTCGACGGTAGGAAGCTCGACCAGATAAGACCGCTCTCGGCCGAGGTCGGCCTCGTGCCCAGGGCTCACGGCTCCGGTCTCTTCTCAAGAGGTGAAACGCAGATCCTCAGCTTTGTCACCCTCGGTGCTCCCGGCGACGATCTGATAATTGAATCGATGGAGACCGATGACAAGAAAAAATACTTCCATCACTATAATTTCCTGCCCTTCTCGGTAGGAGAGGTCAAACCCCTCAGGGGAGCCGGAAGGAGGGAGATCGGACATGGCGCACTTGCCGAGAAGGCTCTCCTGCCAGTTCTTCCGAGGCTCGACCAATTCCCTTACACAATAAGGGTCGTCTCCGAGGTAATGGGATCAAATGGCTCCTCATCAATGGGCTCAACTGTCGGTTCCACTCTGGCATTAATGGATGCGGGTGTTCCGATAAGCAAACCCGTTGCCGGCATCGCTATGGGACTTGCCTCCGACGGTAAGAAATACAAGATACTCACCGACCTTCAGGACCTTGAGGATGGAAAGGGAGGTATGGACTTCAAGTTCACGTCAACAGAAAGCGGGATAACAGCCATCCAGATGGACACGAAGACCCCGGGCCTCACCATCCAGATGATCAGGGATACCTTCCCCCAGATGAGAAAGGCCGTAAACGAGATCCTCCAGGTGGTAAAGACCGCCATCCCGGAGCCTAAGAAGGAACTTTCGGATTTCGCTCCGAGAATAATCTCGCTGAAGATCGACACCGAAAAGATCGGTGAGGTCATCGGTCCGGGAGGAAAGGTCATCCGGGGTCTATGCGAAGATTACAGTGTTCAGATCGATGTCGAGGACGACGGTACGGTAATGATCACATCCACGGACTCCGCCAACGCAAAGCAGGTCGAGGGCATCATAAAGAGCATCGTCAGGGAGATCGAGGTCGGGGACATCTTCGAGGACGCCGAGGTCGTCAAGATCATGCCTTTCGGGGCTTTCGTACGTCTCACTCCGAAGACCGACGGGCTGCTCCATGTATCCGAACTTGACTGGACCCACGTGGATAAAGTTACTGACAAGGTACAGGTCGGCGACAGGGTCCGGGTCAAGGTCATCGAGATCGATAGGGGCAAGGTCGAGGTTTCCCTGAGGGCGCTGACGCCGAGACCGGCTGACGTCGAAGTGAGAAGCAGAAGGGACCAGAGACGGTCCGGACCCCCAAGGAGACCTCAGAGAAGGGACGGTCAGAAACCGAGACGAGGCCCCCCGAAGAAACGATAGGATCGAGTCCCCACGTCCGAACTGGCACTCGAACAACCCCTTCAGCGTTAGCTTCGCCTCTGACCCCCATAATATATTTATAGGGCGAACCTGTCCACGATGGGAGAAGGAGGGATCGAAATGTCATCGGGGATCAGCGCACCGATCGTCCAGGGAAAGGACATCGTAAAGATTTACGACACCGGTTCGGTTAAGGTCGAAGCACTTAGAGGAATTGACCTCGTTGTGAAGAAGGGGGAAATGGTCGCTGTGATGGGACCTTCGGGTTGCGGGAAGACAACACTTCTGAACTGCCTGTCAGGCCTCGACGAGACCACCTCCGGGAAGGTTTACGTCGAAGGTACCGACCTGGCGTTGATGAAGGACGATGAGAGGACCGAATACAGGGCAAGACACATGGGTTTCGTCTTTCAGTTCTATAATCTGCTTCCGGTCCTAACAGCCGTCGAGAACGTGGAGATGGTCCTGCTTCTGTCAGGCATAAAACCCAAGGAGGCCAGGCAGAGGGCCGAAAAGGCCCTCGAGGTGGTCGGATTGAAGGGATACGAGAAACACCGGCCCTCCCAGCTCTCAGGAGGTCAGAGACAGAGGGTGACCCTTGCAAGGGCTCTTGTCAACGATCCGAAGATCGTATGGGGGGACGAGCCCACAGGCGATCTTGACAAGAAGAACTCCAACGACGTGATGGTGATGATGCAGAAGCTCAACCAGAAGCTGCAGATGACCTTCGTCATCGTCACCCACGATCCCGATGTGGCCGCCATGTGCAGGAGGATCATCCACATGGAGGACGGCAAGATCGTCAAGGACGTTCCGATCACGGCAAAGGATGCACTGGTACATCCAAAGGGTATCTCATATGGCGACTGCGGGGACAGGACCACTGGAGCTGCCAGGATATCGCTGCAGGAAAAAGCATCGATGTGAGGGGGGAATATAGTTGGGATTCGGGAGGTGGATGTCGGAGCATATCGGGGAGCTGGTACTTGTCGGCATCTTGTTCTTGATGACACCCATGGTGTTCGTCGGATTCCTGGTCCCCACCGATTACAGGGGGATCTTCCTGATCCCGGCCCTGTTCTTCCTGATCCTGCTCTTCATCGTGATCCTGATCCTGGCCCTTTCCAACAAGCTCCAGTTGATGATGGGATTGAGGAACCTTGTCAGGCACAAGAGCGACACGGTGATAGCGATCCTCGGTTTCATGATCGGCACATCGATAATCTGCTCATCCCTGGCTATCGGGGATACCATGAGCAATATGATAGAATCATTGGTCTACGATACCTATTATCTCCGGGATGAATATCTTTATGTAACCGACGAAGAGGGAGGAAGCTATCTCTGGGATGGCGACAACGCCACCATGATATCCGACCTTGTTTGGTCCCTCAACGAGAACGAAACACTGATCGACGGGGTTTCATGGGAACTTCTCTTCTCCGCTCCGGTCAGCAACGAGAAGAACAATCTCTTCGAACCGATAGTTTCCCTGAAAGCCTTCAGTCCGGAAACCGAAAGCGCTTTCGGATCCCTCGAAAGGTTCGGGGTCCCTGTGGAATATGACCTTGGCATGGATGAGGTCTTCATCACCGACGAGGTTTCCAGGATCATAGAGGCGGATGTCGGGGACGATCTCCGGATCTCATCGGAGACCTACATGGGAGGCAGGGTCTTCAAGGTCAAGGAGATCGTGGACAGCGACGGTAGAGCTGCCTGGGGGAGCAACAATATCTTTCTTTCATTCCCCGCGCTTTGGGACCTGTTCAATATAACGAACGCAACAGCGGAGAATCCCGGTCTGAACAACAACTGGACCGGCGGATACTACAACATGCTTTTCATCTCCAACAAGGGCGGGGTTGTCAGCGGTGCCGATCTTTGCTCCAAGGTAGTGCGGCGACTGAACGAGAAGCTTGAGAAGATCCCGCACCCCGTTGATACCAGAAAGAACCTCGAGGTCACCTATGACAAGCAGTCCAACGTTGATATGGCGACATCACAGATGAGCCAGTTCACCACCATGTTCCTGACATTCGGTACCTTTTCCATAATTGCTGGCATCACCCTGATCATCAACATCTTCGTAATGCTGTCGGAGGAGAGGAAGGAGGAGATGGGTATCTCCAGGGCTGTCGGAATGAAGAAAAGGCACCTAAGAATGGTCTACCTCTTCGAGGGGACCGCCTATTCGTTCATGTCATCGTTCGTGGGAGTCATACTCGGTGCAATTACTGGATACGGGATAATATTCGCCGTTCAGAAGATCATCGACTCCATGACCCAGGCGGAACTCGAGATCCTTGAATATTATACGGTCTCTCCCTTTTCACTGATACTTGCATTCATCGGCGGTTTCTCCATAACCATTGGCACGACGATCCTCATTACCCAGCTAATTGCCAATCTGAACATCGTTTCGGCGATCAGGAACACCCCCATCCCAAAGGTCAAGGGAAAATTGATCGTATGGGCCTGGAAGAAGTTCGGGGCATGGGACCAGGCCATGATGACCGGGGACGGAACGACCAAGGCCAAGGTTATCAATTTCCTGTTCGACCGGGTTGTCCTGTCCGGGGCCATAATGTTCTTGATCGGGTCTTTTCTGTTCGTCATCGGATTCCTGACAGAACTCATATGGCCCGTTTTCCTCGGGATCTCCCTCAACATCATCGGAATTGGACTTCTTATCAGGTTCTTTGCCAACGAGAGGATCACCTACAACATCGTCGCGGTTCTCATCCTCATAATATACATAATCCCCACACCGGAACCCGTTGCAAGCTTCGGAGCGAATCTGGAGATGTTCATCATCTCCGGGATCTTCATGGTCACAGCGGGTGTCCTGCTGCTCGTCTGGAACACGGACATCATCCTCTGGGGGATCGAGAAGGTCATCACGGCCATCAGAATGTCGCCGGCCGCCATCAAGATGGCTATCTCATACCCGATAAAAAAGAGGTTCCGGACCGGGGTGACGATCTTCATGTTCGCCCTCATAATTTTCACCATAACGACGCTGTCCATGATGGTCCACACCTTCAACATCAACATAAAGGAGATCGAAAAGGATGTTGGAGGAGGTTACGATATAATCGGGATATCGCTGTTCCCCATCGATAACATGGAAGAGGGGCTTCTCAGGGAAAAGGAACGCGGCAACAGCGATGCGTATGACCTGGTGGACTGGGACAGGACCGTTTCCCTCAAGCAGGGGATCCTTTACTACAATATGACGCTCCCCTTCGGAATGGGCAACCAAGAGGTCCAGACCGGCTGCGGCGGCATTTCGGACAAGTTCATCGAGACGAACAGGTACGGCTTCAATGATATCGCATGGGAGGTCATCGATCCGAACGGGTCCATGGAACGAAACGACAGGAACGTATGGAACGCGTTGAAGGATTCCCCCGATTGGGTCATTGTCGACAGCTCCTGGGGGGAGAACGAGTACGGCCCTCCCGGAATGGGATCGGCCCTGAAGGCTGGGGATAACATCTCCGTCGTAAGCGCAACAGGGGTCCAGTATAACAAGACCATAATCGGCATCTCCAAACTCATGGGGTACCGTTCCGTATTCCTTTATGATACATATGCCGAGGAGCAATTCTCGGTACGGGACAAGGTGCTGCATCTCATCAGTATAAGGGGCGATGTAGACACGAGGGAAGCCGCAAACGAACTGAGAAAGGCCCTTTATCTTTCCGGTTTCTATGCTATTGTTGTCGAGGAACTGCTGGAGCAGGTCCTCGAGATCCAGAACAACTTCTTCAACCTCTTCAAAGCGTTCCTCGCTCTTGGCCTCATCATCGGTATTGTCGGTCTTGGGATCGTGACACTGAGGTCCGTTTACGAGAGAAGGCACGAGATCGGTATGATGAGGGCCATAGGTTTCAAGAGGCTGATGGTCGTGGGGGCGTTCCTCGGTGAATCCGCTTTCATCGCAGGATCAGGTCTCTTCATCGGGACCGTCCTGGGAATAATCCTCGGTTGGATACTGTGGAGGGACGAACTGAGGAAGGTCTTCCCCGAATTCGGTATCCCGTGGGTGGAACTCCTGTTGATCGGCGGGGGTGCATTCCTGGTGGCCCTTCTCTCCTCGATCGCACCATCCCTGAAGGCTGCAAGGGTCATACCCGCAGAGGCACTGAGATACGAGTGATGTAAAGCCTTCTGTTGCCATAAATGAGGGGGCGGAGCATGCATATGTTCAACGTTCGTATGACAATCATTTTATAGTCTTGTCCAGGGTATTTTTTATGTTGGGGGCTCTATCATGACATGCCCGGGAGCGAGGAGAAGTCTACTGGTCGTACTGCTTGCGATTATTGTCCTGCCCGTGATCTCATTCGTTCATGTTCAGGGGGACGGTGGGTATATACCCATGATGAACATCAATGTCTACGAACCTGGTCAGAACGCGATCATCTGCTGGAACGGTGAGCAGGAAAGGATGTATCTGTCGATTAACATCTATGCGGACGAACCGACAGAAGGTATCCATTTCGTACCGTTTCCCTCACTTCCCAGGGTCTCCCTGGGCGATTTCGAGACCTTCGAGAACATGGAACGGGTCTTCCTCCGGGAACTTGATTTCCATAGTTTCGATAATTACAACAGCGACGGTACCAGCGGTGGAGGGGGAGGTGAAGAAAAGAGCTTCGAGGTAAAGTTCACCGCAACGCTCGGAAGCCACAGCATCACGGTGATCGAGGTTGTAGACCCTGAAGATTTCAAGGACCAGATCAATGAGCTCATGGAGCAGGTGGGATCGACCATAGAGGCATGGCCGACCGGTCTTGAGGACGTTATTGTTGGATACTGCAACAAGGGATACAGCTACTTCGCGATCGACCGGTTCCAGATAGGCAACGAACCCGGGTCCGTCGAGCCCCTGATATACGATTTCAAGAGCAGGGAGCTCGTCTTCCCTCTCGAGATATCATCGATCTTGAAGGGGCAGACGAGCGTGAAGCTTGCGCTGATCACATCTGAGGACCATCCTATCGACATCTCCGGGGTAATTGGTAAATATGGTAAGAAGGGGGAGGGGATCCTATCTCTATCCGATGTGCTCGAGGTCGATCCATCCCTGGACAAGCTGTTCGACGGTCGTTGTATCGGCCAGTATTTCGAGATGCGATTGAACCTTCCTGATCTCAAAGGGGACTTCATTATCTCGACCCTTCCAGGAGTGTCATGGTGCATGGCAGGAAAGGCGACAGCGGAATATAGTTCCCACAACGGTCTGGGCCAGTCGCAGCTTCTAGTCTACGAAAGAACATTTTATCCTGATGAGGATGGGATCAGACTTGTGGATGAGACAAACGGGGAGGTCCTTTGGGAAGTCGGACCGATGAGAGAAATGGCAGCGATATATGATCACAAGTTCACAAGGAATGCTATCTTCGATGACCTGAACGGCCTGGGTGGACCCGAGGTCATACTGATAGATTCCACCTACAACCGAACATGCTACGAAACCTACGTCACCAGGCTCGATCCCGTCGATGGATTGACTTTATGGAGCAGGAAAGTCCCTAACCGATCCTACAGTGGGGGATACCTTCATCTGACCGGATACGATCAGACACTTCTGGTGCTTTATTCTACTTCGGATATCCTTGTCATCTCACTTCAGACGGGGAGCTTTTGGAACAGTTCATCATACTCCAACGTTCTAGGGTCAGCATCGCTTTCGGCTGTCAGCACCAAAGAAGCCGATATGGTGCTCCTTGAGAACACAAAGTACAGAATGACATCCGTCATAGATCCCTGGAAGGATCCGATAGAGACCCTGTGGTCCGTTCCTGAAAATGTGTATACCACCGTTCATTTCGGAGCGGAGGACCTTCTCCTCTTCAAGGATAACGATCTCTACAGGTTCAGGGAATGCCTGAACGGCTCCATAGTGAATTCGTACAGGACCGGCAACAACATGATCGGGTGCTATGTTGATGAAGCTGCACCTGGCTGGCTCTACGGGATAACCTTGACGTACGATTATCCGAACCTGGTTGTCGATAAGGTCTCCATCTCCCACAAGAACATCAATTGGACATCGAGTATAGGACCGGGTATCGGAACACCAGCGGGAATGGACCAGTACTCCTGCACTTACACTGACATAAACTCCGACGGAGTATGCGAGATCGTTGTATACATTCCGAGCACGACAAACCCATACGTAGCCGGATACGTTCCGAGCAAGCTGTCGACCTTCGTTCTTGACGGCGTTAACGGAAGCCTCCTCTTCAACTCCCCGGGAAAGCTAATGGGCATAATGGACGGCACCCCTTCAAGGGCCCCGCAGATCTGTCTGAACGAGATGTACCATATCAGCATTCACAACCTGAGAAGCGGAGATCGTCTGGTGAGTGCTGAAAAACATTTCCCATTATCCGGCGAGGTCCTCAGGTCGATGAGGGATATCAATGATGACGGTTTCACGGACATCATCACAACGACGTACAATCGCTCATACTATGACTATTATTATAGTATTAAACACGGCGATGCATTCATCAACGGATACACACAGAAATGCGAGAGGTTCGTTGAGATCGACACATCCACAGCCTATCAGTTCGGGTCGATCCTCTCAGGAGCCGATGGGAGGATACTATACCGGGAAGGGTATAGACTGTATTCCAGGGCCGTGGAGTCCAGACTTATGATGCAAGCCGACAGCGATGAGGTTTACATTGACGGTACTTTGAGGTTCTTCCTTAAGGCGGGAGATGGAGCGATCCCTGCGGATATCGAGGACATCGAGCTATCAAGCAGCCTCGCGATGGGAATGTTCGTCAACCTGAAGCAGCTGCTTCCGGGGCTCTATTCATTCGAATGGAAGGCCCCCCAGACCTACACCGGAGAGGTCACAATAAAAGCAAGGGTTCTTGTCGAAGGGGTCCCGGTTTCGGAAGCAAAGACGACCGTCATAGTGAAGAAAAGGACCGATGTGAACGAGGACATTTCAATGCTCTCCTCCCAGGCATCGATAAGTGCCAGATCAGTGAACATCAACGAACCGGTCCTCGTGGAGGTGGATATCGGGGGGCAGCATGATCCGTTGCTGCTGACCCTCAAGTTGACGGACCTCAGCCTATGCGGCATGGTCTCACAACCGATCATGACCCTCGAGAACAGATATGTAGGCTCTTTCATACCTGTCAGGGAGGTCGAGATAGCAAGCCTGCTCCTCGAGGTCAGATATGGTGAAGAGCTGGTCCTTAGAAGGCTCTGGGCCATCGAGGTCCTTGAAAGGGTGGAGATCGAACATGAAAAGGAGGATCATTTGGCCATCGGTGATCCACAGGTCTTCCCGAGGGTCCTGGCGCCCGAAGGATCGTCACTGATCTTCATACCATTTTCGGGAACTGACAGACATGACGACATCAGGGTCATCTGCGACGATGACGGGAGGGGAGGATCTTTCTCGAACCTGCGGATACTCATGGGTTCGTTGATAGTCCTCGATTACCACGCTCCGTCGACCGAGGGCTCCGTCGCCATAACCGCAGTCGTATATCTGGAAGCGGACCCTGTGGGTTCGGTGAATACATGGCTGTCGGTCGTTGAGGATCCAAAGGTGGAGCCTCGATCACCCACTGGACTTTTCGTTTCATATCGGACCGTAAGGAGCGGAAGCATCTGGCAGCCGACAACGGATATTTTCATCACCGTCACGCGGGATGAAAAGTTGCTGGAGAGCATCAACTACATTCAGGTGAACAGTATCGGTGGGATCAATGTCGATCAGGGTACGGCATACGATGATATCACCCTTCATCTGGTAGCAAAGCACTCGGTAGCTGTCCTGGGTCCCATTCAGATCCTTATCTGGGATGAGTTCGGAACATCGCAGATAATCGATATTTACCTGAACGAGACCCCAGTCTCAAAGGAGGAAGGACCGGTGGAAGAACCCGGACCGCAAAATGAGAATGGTGAAAATACAGATTGGTACCTGCCAGGAGCGATCATTGCCACCTTGGCAATGGCCCTTGTATTGATCGTGATCTCTGCTGCACTATGGGACCGAATGAGGAACGATGGGTTCGCTGGTCCGCCCGAGCGTAAGAAATGAGCAGGTTGGATCAAAGTTCCAAGGAGTTCTCCCAGACCCCGTGGATATTGCAGTATGAGGTCGCGATAAGGGATTTGAAATCAGATAATGGTATGTGGAAATCCGCGCTCGGCTCTGTATAGGACGGGGCGAAGTTCACCTTTCCGAGGTCTATGACCATTCCATTATCCTTGATCCCCATGAGCTGGGCCCAGACGATGTGGTGCTCTACCAGGTTTGGATGAGCGATCTCCTTGCCCACTATTATCCTGACTACGTCCTTCCCGCCTTTTCCCTCACCTTTGCATATCTCGATCTGTGGGACGTGCTTCTCCTTTCCCTCGTTCTCGCCGGTCTTGTAAACATCGCATGTCTTCATCCTTTTCACCTTCCCTGTTTTGCCTGAACGGGACTTGGAAGAGATAAAGGTATTCATAGTATGAATTCCTGAAATGTTAAGTGGTCAGGCTATCACTAAATCATTTATTAAGATAGAGAACGATGGGGGGCCATGGACAGGAGACTGGTGTTCGGTATTCCGGCCGTGGTCATCGCCGCGATACTGGTAACGACAGTCGTCATCTCTGTTGATTCGATCATCGGTAATGATAGTTCCTATAGGATCATCGATTTCGACACCGAACTCGCAGGTACACACGTGCGAAAGCTCGTCCAATGGGGGCCGCGGATGACCGGATCCGAGGCAGAGGGGATGGGGGCAGATTATATTGCCCAGCAGTTCACCGACGCCGGGCTCGAGGATGTCCATATCGAGACCTATCAGGTCCCCCTTTTCGAGGTAGGGATCGCGGAACTCTCCCTTGTGGAGTATTACCCCCTCAAGAACCTTCCAAGACCATTCGGCCAGACAATGGAGTTCACCCATATGGAGGAATTCGTGCTCCAGGGTTATTCAGGATCCCTGGCCTGGTCCGATTTCAGGGACGATCTCGAGGTGGTCAACATAGGCAACGGCAGCGATCCCGGTTCCTACTCGAGAAGCCGTGGAATGGTGTGCTTCGTCGAGCAAACAGCGGATACACCGGGAAATGTGGAGGTCTACGAGAATGCCTATTCTGCCGGAGCAAGGGCCATAATCCTTCAGAACATAATGAGAGGCGAGGAGATCGGATACCTCCCCATGTTCAAGACGAGCCAGTACCACGAACCTGACCAGGCTGCAAGGGACATCCCCTTCATGATGGTGTCGAAAGCCTGTGGTGATGACATATTGACCAGGACGTCAGGCAACTTCAAACTGCGGATGAACATAGACGTTCGCACACAGAACATGGACTGCAGGGTCGTGGTAGGGGACCTGAAGGGAAGTCGAGATGACGGGATGATCGTTTTCGGCGCCCATCACGACACATGTTACAATACCGTGGGAGTTGTCGACAACACTGTGGGACCGGCAACCCTGATCGAGATCGCCAGGGGGATGAGCGGAGAGAACACGAAGAACACCATAAGGTTCGCGACCTTTGGTGGAGAGGAGGAGGGGCTTTACGGCTCCATCGCCTACTATAACGCCCACAAGGCCGAGTTCCAGGGCACGATCGATCTTTACATCAATTTCGACATGGCGCACGTCGACCCCGACACCACCAGCTTCACAATAACAACCACATCCAACTCGACCATACCTGTCCTGAAGGACATCAGGGATGACCTGGTAAGGTCGGAGCCGGTTCTTGGCAAATATGATATCAACGTGGTCTACAACGATATGACATGGGCCGCTTCGGACCATTGGCCCTTCGTCAACGGGGGGCATGAGGCGATGGGAGGTTGGGGATCCGGATGCATCGAATATCACACCTACAAGGACGACCTCACCAACCTCAACGAGGAATCACTCCAGATCGGCGGAAGGATCTTGGGCAGCTATGCTCTTATGAAGGCGAGCTGATCGATCTTCCTTCAGGTGAAATATTATTACCCCCAACACCATGTTACCTTAGGGGGAATTCGATTGAAGGACAACGGGAACGGGGTATTCCGTAAACTGAGGATATTCAATCTGGTAATGGCCGTCCTACACTTTCTTCAGGGTCTGGTGATGGTCATCATCAGCAACGACTTTACCATCGAGGTCACGAGGGGATATCTTGATTTCGACCCTGTGACGGAGCGGTTGTTCCCGGAAACGGCGAACGTCCTCGATATCCGGTTGGGGCCGCTGATCGCATCGTTCCTTTTCATGTCATCCGTCGCTCATTTCCTGATCGGGACCGGGCTCTACAAGAGATACGTGAAGGACCTGAGGAAAGGAATGAACCGCTTCCGCTGGTACGAGTACTCGATCAGTGCTTCCGTAATGATAGTGGCCATCGCAATGCTGACCGGCATTTATGACCTGGGGACCCTCTTGCTGATCTTCTTCATGAACCTCATGATGATACTGTTCGGTCTTCGAATGGAGGTCCATAACCAGGGCCGGGAACATCTGGATTGGTCCCCCTTCATATACGGGTGCATTGCAGGGGTGATCCCATGGATAGCGATCGGAATACACCTCTTCGGTGCAGGCGGAGGGGATGGCGGTCCTCCGACCTTCGTTTATTACATCTACGGTTCCATCGCGGTCTTCTTCAATTGTTTTGCCATAAACATGGTGCTTCAATACAAGAAGGTCTGGAAGTGGAAGAACTACCTTTTCGGTGAGACAGTATACATCATCCTCAGCCTCGTGGCCAAATCGCTTCTGGCCTGGCAGGTGTTCGCCGGGACGCTCAGACCCGGATAAGCGTGATCATAGGACGACTCGATCCAGCCTGTGAAGTCCTGAATCCAGAACTAACTTCACCGCTCTGAGATATTCGTCCCTGGAGGGTCTCCTTCCCATTCCCTCGCATTCCATGGCCTTGTATTCCGGCCTGTACTGTCCCATCACGTTGATGTAGGTGTCCTTTGAGACCTCATCGGAAAGGAACCTTGCGATCTTTTCTGTTCCCGCCAGATCGTTCGGCAGGACAAGATGCCTGACAAGCAGTCCTTTCTCAGCTACTCCTCTCTCGTCCATAATGAGGTCTCCCACCTGCCGATGCATCTCCCTGATGGCAGCGAAATTTACTTCTGGGTACTTTTCAACGCGGGAAAGCCTCCTGCCCACGGAAGGGTCAGAGTACTTCATATCCGGCATGTAGATGTCCACTATACCCTCGAGGACCCGCAGGACCTCGAGAGGATCGTAACCTCCCGTATTATAGACAATGGGAAGTTCGAAACCCCGCATGCATGCTATTTCCAGGGCTTCAAGGACCTGCGGTACGACATGGGTTGGTGAGACGAGGTTGAGATTATGGCAGCCAAAGCCCTGGACACGCATCATTAAAGAGGCAAGGCGTTCAGCGTCCGCAACCTCTCCTGTCACCTTCTGGCTTATATCCCAGTTCTGGCAGAACCTGCATCCGAGATTGCATCCCGAGAAGAAGATCGTCCCGGACCCGTTCCTTCCCACAAGTGGACCCTCCTCACCAAAATGGGGGCCGCAGCTCGAAACCACCGCATAACGCCCGATCCTGCAAAACCCTTTTTCATCTTTTAACCGGTCGACCCCGCACTTCCTTGGACATAAACGGCAATCTACCATCATTTCCAGTGCGAGGTCCCTACGTCGTTCAAGCTCTCCCGATCGAAAGAGTTTTACATAGGACGCGACGGACATACGACCCTCATGGGACTATGGAGATTTGAAGTTGGCCTCCTTCATCAATCATCTTTTTATATGGATATCAAAGTTGAGGGAACATGGTATCCCTGCGGGAACTGGGGAACAGCCTTGCGTTCATAACGGGAGGTTCAAGCGGCATCGGCCTCGCCACCGCCAAAATCTTGGCCTCCAAGGGTTGCCGGATCATTCTTGCTGCCAGGGACCCTGTCAAACTGAAAAAGGGACGATCGAAGATCGATGGTGTTCTGGACACGATCTCCCTGGATGTCTCATGTTGGAAAGAGGTGGAAGCGGCCTGTCAGAGAACGATAGAGACCCATGGTGTCCCGAACATCATAATCAATTCCGCGGGTATCGTGCATCCAGGAACACTTGACAATCTGAAATTGGACCAGATAGACGATATGATAGATATCGATCTCAAAGGTACTATGTACGTATGCAGGGCCTTTGGTGGGAAAATGGATTCCCCCGGACACATAGTCAATATATCTTCGATGGCAGGTGTGATCGGCCTTTACGGATATACGGCCTACAGTGCCGCCAAGTTCGGGATCTGGGGATTCTCCGAGGCGTTGAGGATGGAGATGAATCCCAAGGGCATAGGGGTCTCAGTGATATTTCCGCCGGATACACAGACACCCCAGCTGGATTTTGAGAACCGCACCAAACCGCAGGAACTCAAAGAGATATCAGGGACCATCAGCCCGATACCCCCTGAAAAAGTGGCGAAGGCCATCCTATCCGCAATTGTCTCCGGGGAGTTCATGGTATTTCCTGACGCTTCATCGAGGGCAACTTACCATGCAAATAGGATGTTCGGCCCAGTTGTCAGAAGGTACTTGGACGGAAAGGTCAGGGGCACATCGAACAGGAACGAAGGGGGGAATTGAACTGAAAAAAAGGACACTTGTCATAACCATTTCCCTGATCTCGGCCTTTATCCTCCTGATCGCCGGCGTGATCACCATAGTCGTAATGAACCTAACAGCATTCCAAGTTGAGCTGGGAAGGATCGACATCATGATAGAAGGGGAAGAATGCAATGTATCGGCGGAATTGAAGTTCGGAAGGGATGTCAACGTTGAGCCTCTATCCCTGCACCTGGTACTTGATACTGGAGAGGTCCCTGTTGCTTATCATGACAAAAGAATAAATGCGGTCCTCAACGAAGAGCAGTTCACCGAAGTGATCGAGAAGGAATACGCCAGGATAGAGGGAAAGGTCAGGTACGACTCTTTCTTCGGAAAAAGGTCCGAAAGGGAGATCGATACCAAGATCGACCTATCCTTCCTGGGGGAGATCCTCAGCAGCATAAAGGTGAAGAATTCTGTCCTTTCCACGAGGTTCCCTTTCACGTCAGTGGTGGATTTTAACCTGACCGCGGAAATGAGCAGGGAGGTCAACATATACGCGAAGAATACAACGGCACAGATATCCAACGGTATAGAGACCAGAGAGATCGACCTCGTCGACCTCGAACTCTTCAGCGACGGATCAGGTTCAGGTCGGGTCGAAATGCCGACTCCCACACTAGTGAGCATGGGCCTTTGGGGAAGGAATATAACCATCGTCGCGTGGGGACTCGAGGCTGATTTCGTATTCCCGTTCACAGGTCAGTGAATGTAGAGACCGCCGTTCACGTCTATATTCGAGCCCGTGATATAACGAGATTGATCCGAAAGCAGGAATGCCACCACGGCTGCCACATCTTCAGGTGTGCCGATCCGTCCAAGAGGGACCTGCTCTATCCTGCTCCTTCTCTTATGGTCGCTGTCACCGGCCAGAATATCGGTATCGATATATCCGGGCGAGATGGTGTTGACCCTTATCTCAGGTGCCAATTCCCTGGCAAGGGACCTGGCAAATCCCAGAAGTCCGGCTTTGGAGGCAGCGTAATCTGAACCAAGGTTGGAACCCTTGAAGGCAAGCTGTGAAGAGATCATCACGATGGAGCCATCTTTCATGAACGGGAGAGCCTCCCTTACAGCTATGAAGCCACCATCGAGGTTCGTTGCCATGGTCCTTCTCCAATCCTCAATGGACATTTGTGTTATACTCTTGCGAAGGTAAATACCAGCGTTGATCACCAAACCCTGGAAACCATGCTCCCCTGTCCGGGAGAATTCCGTGACGGTCCTTTTCATGGCATCATGATCGGAAGCGTCAGCTCTGTAGACAAACACATCTCCATCGGCATCCTCCTTAACTTCCAGAGCCTCTTTCTCCGACCCAAGATAGGTGAAACCAACTATACATCCCATATCGGAAAGCATCCTGACACATGCAGCACCTATCCCGCGGGAACCTCCGGTCACAAGGACCTTCTTTCCCCGAAGGGCGTCCATCAACATACCATCACTCCTCGTTGTAGGGATTGGCCTCGCCGCATTTCGGACACTTTTCAAACCAGATGGGAAAGACCTCCTCGCATTCCGGACAGTTCACCGCTTCCTCCGGGTCCAGCTCCCCGGCGATCTCCCATTCCTCGGAGGGGTCCTCCATCTCCCACTCCTCGGGTTTCCTTGAGAAGACCAATAACCCCACAACGCCCAGTATGAGGACCAGGAGTGCAGCAGCGATCAAGACTATGACCCATATCGGGATCTCACCCTCGTCCTGGTTTGGGTTTCGGTCCCTGACATTGGGATCGGTTCCCTGAAGATATTCCTCCAGGTTGGTATAACCATCGCCGTCCGGATCAAGAAAAGCATCATTGGGATCGAGAGGGTCAAGTCCGAACGTCAATTCCCATTCGTCCGGCATCCCATCACCATCATCATCGGTATCCAGGTAATCTTTTACCCCATCATTGTCAGAGTCCCTTGGATAGGAGGTCGGATTCAGAGGATCCGTACCTGCAAGTCTTTCGATCTCATCCGAAAATCCGTCACCGTCATCATCATCGTCGCTGTTGTCTCCAATACCGTCGCGATCGGTGTCGTTCCATTCCGATGGATCGTCGGGAAAAGCGTCCAGGAGGTTCTTCACACCATCTCCATCCGTGTCATACTCGTCATCCAACTCCACGAATGCAGCCATCGTATGGTTCAAGGGCTCCCCGTGCAATATTATACTGAAAACCTTCACGGATGAGGTGTAGATACCAACACCTGCCTCGGTCCAGTTCGAATCCTGTAGATACATCAATCTTGCCGAGATCGGGATGATGTCCTCCCTGAAGTCGAACAACCAGATCTTGACCTGGGCCCTCGTCAGCAACATATCTCCGGGCACCAGCCCGAAGATGCAGCCAAGGAAGGCCATTTCGGGAGGGGATCCTATTACCGTTTCAGGTAGGTAAAGACTGGGGGACGTTCCCGTCCCATATCCCCACACATCCACCATCAACGAGCCATTATACGCAGATAGAGAGAAATGCTTCTCCGCCTGGGGAACGATAAGGGTACCGAAGGACAGGTTCACCTCGAATTTACCCTGTCTGCATGAAAAACCTATCTCATAAGTACCTGGCAGGGGTGACAATCGCAGGGAGTACAACATTCCGCTGGTTGGGTCCAACCCCCCTCCTGGTACAAGGTCCATGGGATATCTTGCATCCTCAAGGTGCAGTGTCACTGAGTCCGGCACATCGCCGTCGATGTCATTGTAGGTCACGTTGAACCAGTAACTATCATCCTCACTCTCAACAACCTTTGGATATGTCAGGGTCGGTTCATCATCCACCGGACGAACCGTTATGTTCAAAATGCGAGCGGCCAGTAATCCCTGCTCATCCCTGATGACAAGCTGCACTTTTCCGGAGCCGTGTGCATCCAGGAGGGGTTCGATGATCACCTTGAAACCTTCCGTCCTGACGGAGAAGACGCTATGGTCATCGAGATTCGCCGTCAACGTTACCTTCTCCCCCTTATCGGGGTCTCCGATCCGATCGCCAAGGTCCAGGACAAAGTCCGTATCCTCATCTATGACGACATCCGGGATAGTACCAAAGAAATAGGGAGGATAGAAAACGGCCTGGAAATAAACAAAGACCATATCGCTCCTGACCGTCGTTCCATCAGTGACCCATAAGGTCACGTTGAACTCCGAGGCCGTCCCATCACCGTAAAGGAACAAGAGCTTTGTCGATTCCCGTTGATAGGTTATGTTCTCCGGATCGCTCGTCGTTACCTGTATCTCATCGAGGGGGGTATCCTCATCCTCAATCAACAATGTCAATTGTGTCTGGACATCCTCTCTCAAGTATACGAAATGGTTGGGAAGCTCCAAAAATACAGGATCATCGACGGGAGTAACATTAACGGTCACCTCGTATGTCCTGGTATCATACCCGTCGTCAAGGACCACCTTAACGATCTCCTGCGAAACCGATTCGTTCGTATAGAGGAACTCCAACCTTCCAAGGGTCCAGTTATAAGAAACGAACGGTGAGGAGGTCAGTACATCCACGCTGCCGACCTGGTTCCTGTCCAAAACAGATGTATAATGATAGGCAAGGGAATCCTCGTACAGGTTCATCCTACCGGGCACAGATGTCAGCTCGGGAGGCCATGAGAACTTTTGGATGAAGTCGCCCGGTCGTGTCCCGTTGAAGATGAGGGTGGAATTCACGAAATGGGTGAAAGGATTGTCCGAAAGGGATATCGTATATGAACCGGTTATATTGGACCGTCCATTCCTGACAAAGGCCCTACCCTCCACAATGAAGGGGGGCACTACCCCCGTGGAGTTAACGATGTGGCTCATCAAGAGCACACTTGAGCTGTTGACCATCTCGAATCTCACGAGGTCCTTTGGTCTTCCAAGATGGTCCACAATGGTGCATGAGAAAAAAGCATATGTCCTAAGGATCGAACGGTCGTCGTCAACCTTGATCCGTGCCGGGTCCAGAGTGGTATTATACACAGAACCCTTTGATCCACCGTCCAGGACGAAAGATCGGTTGTAAAAGGATATCGTGGAGTTCCTGACAACCATGTCAGTGGCGGATTCCATGCGGATGGTAACATTTGCCCCGCTAATATTCGCTCCCTCGAACCTCGATATGGACGACGATCCAAGGATGATCCCCTCCCATTCTCCGGGTCTAACGGTTCCCTGCGGCCGCAATATGGCTTCCCCCTGAGAGCCCCCAACGAGAAGAGATCCGTTCACAATGAGGCTGCTCCCCTTTCCGAACCTCACTTCAGTTCCTGAGAGTATGGTCAAACTTCCGGTTGTTGATATCCAGATCGTTTCATTCACATTTACCGGAGACATGAGAGAATCCCAAACGACCGATGTTGTGATGTTCGATTCAACGTAGGAATCGAACAATCCATAATCCACCTCTTCCCCTGAAACGAATGCCGAAAATTGCATTGTGCCTGATAGAAGGATCAGGATCATGAACAATGCTGCAGCTGAGGCTTTCTCGAATCGGGTAGGGATCATGGTCAGACAGGGAATCAATGTTATACTTCTATTAAATCTTATGCTGGACAGCTTATTTCGCAGCTGCGACGGTGGGAGAGGAATTCCGATTCAACCGAAAATTTTAAAACCTCAGAAAAATAACCGACAGATAAAATATATAAATATGTTAAGGTTAGCCAGTTGTTCGTAGGCAAAACCAGTAACAATCTGGACCTAACAGCAGTCTCGGAACCCCTCTAATGGAGGTTTAGCACATGAGCAAGAACCTTATGATGGCAATCTTTGTGGTCGCCCTTTTTTTTGGTTCGGCCTTGATCCTCTGGGATCCCGGTGAAGGACAATTCGTCGATACCTTCAACGGCAGGAACGGACCGGAATCGGATATCGTAACCCTTAAAGGGAGTGGACAGAACCTGTACGACTCACATCTCTTCGTCGAGGTGGAGAAGAACGTACCCATTTCGGAGGCTTCAATGAAGATCTCCACCGTGAATTCAGACACAGGGCCCTGGATCAGGGATCCATACGTTGATGCTGGACTTGACGGGACCCATGAATGGGAATTTTCCGGAACTGGTTACGGGGATTTCGGAAGGAACACTTACTATTCCGATGATTCCATAATGAAGACCAATACATATACATCGAACCAGAACAAGATCCTGGGAAATGTTCTGCTGCCCGAGGGGGCGGAGGTCCATGAGGCCGGAATGACGGTCAGGGGAAGGTTCGAGGCCACGATCCCCTCCATGACCACACTGGGGTCCGGAGGTTCAATTTCCTTCACGCCAAACTACATCAAGTTCGCTGATGTGACCGGGGATGGAGTGAACGACGCGGTGGTCTCCAGCGGACGCCCGGGATACCTTTATCTTTACAAACAGACGAAGTCAAGGACCTTCGAGTCCGATAGGATAAGCTCCATAAGCTCCTCGGTATACGATTACGTGATGTATGATTACGATAACGATAATGATAATGATATCGTGTACGGGACGAGCGGAGGCCTTTACTGGTGCGAAAACCAGGGAACTGGGACCTTCGGGACGAACAGGCTCATAACGAGCTCTGTGACCCCTTATCTTATTGAACTTGGAGATATGGACGGTGACGGCAAGGATGAAATAATTATCTCCAGCCAGTACTATTATTTCTCGACGAACCAGACGACCTTATTCATGCTGAAAAGGAGCACTGGTTCAAATCATGACCTCTGGCCAATCTACAATACAGGATCGAGCTCCGGGACCTATTACATAAAGTTCCTTAAGACAGGGGATTGGAACGACGATGATTACCTTGACGTGTACATCGTACTTACGAACAACCGTGTCTACACCGTAGAGAACCCTGCTTATTCATGGTACTACAATGATACGACCAATATAAGCACCAAGACCAGATGGACCATGAACCAAGTTATTACAGAATCATATTCGATCGAGGGTTTCGATGTGGGAGACGTCGACCTTGACGGCAAAGCCGATGTCGTGACAGCACCATACACCTATTACGGGTCCAATATCCGTTATTGGAGGAACCGCGGGTCCTCAAGCTGGACGGTCTACAACATCGGTCCCAGCTTTCTGTACTATCCAAGGTCCGTTTCACTGGCCGACCTCAACGGTGACGGATACCTAGATGCCTTCTTCTCGGCAGGCTCCTACTACTATAACAACAAGGTCAGCTGGTTGAACAGCGGAAAGAATCCAAACAAGAACTACTGGTCCGAGAACGTGGTCCTGTCGGGTCAGAACGATTACGGGATGAACTGTTTTGCCGACGATGTTGATTCGGACGGATATGATGATGTCGGTCTGTTCTTCCCTCCAAACAGACAGGTCATCGTGTGGTATAATTCCTACCCGCATGACGGTTCTAACATAGCGGCCGGTTTCATTGAGGATGGCGGTCTTGTTGGCTTCTCAGACCTCGAACCCTGCGACGTGGATCAGGATGGCGACGTCGACATGCTCATGACCGCATACAACAGCGGCACCGTTGGCTGGTACGAGAACGATGGAACACCATTCTCCGGGTCATGGGAGTTCAACAGGATCAACGGGGTTGTGGTGGGAGGCGCAAGGGAGGTCGCATGGGGTGACATCGACGGAGATAAGGATATCGATGTCGCAGTTTCAGGATACGACGCCGGACAGATCGTCTGGTTCGAAAACCCCGGTGACCCAAAATCACTCTGGAAATACCACCATGTAGGCCGAATGACGTATGCACTGGGCATAGGTGTCGGCGATTTCGATGGGGATGGGATCATGGAGATCGTGGCATCCCCCGGATATTACTATTCCTATGCGATCACGGTCTATTATACATCCGATCCCACCGGGAACTGGAACAGTTACGGGATCACCTCATCCACCTATTACTGCGGAGCGATAAACATTACAGATATGAACAGGGACGGTTACCTCGACATCATTGTTCCGATCAATGGATGGTCCGGTTCGGCGAATATTTACAGGAATCCCATGCCGTTGAACCCGTTGAACAGGCAGTGGTCCGTGATATCCGCCATCAGCGGGCTCCAGTATCCCTATGAGGCTGTTCCCGTGGAGATCTCAGGTGATGGCACTCTTGACATGGTCGCGACGCAGAATTACGGTTCTGCAAAATGGGGTAAGGCCCCGTCAAATCCCAATGCAACGGGAGGATGGCAGAGCTATGACCTTTCGACGAGCGTAAGCTATCCTTACGGTATCGATGTTGCCGACATCGATGATGACGGATATACCGATGTGTTCATCACCTCGAGATACTGGTGGAACTACTACGTGAACGATAGAGGCCTCTACTGGTTCGAGGAACCTGATGATAATACCAGGACATGGCAGCTACGAACCCTGGACTCCACCACAAGGTCGAACTACGGAGTTGCCGTTGCAGACCTTGACAACAATGGGGTCACGGAGATCTTCTCGTCATCCTTTTATGACAATACGTTCAAGGTCTCGAGGCCCTCCCTTAACTACCCGTCGAACCTGGCATTAGATATCGGGAACGACGGAATAAGCGATTGGACCTTGAGCGGGTCCCTCCGAGGTATAACCAACGTCGACTTCACCGAAGAGATGCAGTACGTGATAGACAACCGACCACCAGGTGTGGGTGTCTCCACTGACAATTATGGCAATAGGATACTTTCCCTACCGATCTATCTCAGGACACAGACTGGCGGGAGAGTCAGCGGTTACGACATCGAGGTCAGATACAATATCACATTCGATATCGACAACAACGGCCAGCTTATGAGATCATTCAGCAGGATCATCCCCGATTATGATGATCCAACGGACCCGACCCTCAGGATATATCTTTTATTCAGCGGAAAGACACCTGGCTCTGCGCTGATATCGGATATCAAGGTTGAGTACAATGCCCCTCCGAAATTCAGGTCTGCACTACCTGCGAAACTCACGGTCAACGAAGACTCGATGAAACGAGGTGTTCTTGACCTTTCCCAGTTCTTCACCGATGACTATGATGCGCCTCATATGCTGAACTATCGTGCCAGGATGGTCGGCCCGAACAGCGACAAGGTAAAGGCGTATATAGAGAACGGTGCGAACCTTACCATTGATTCGACGATCACGAAGGATTTCGACAGGGAAGCCTATGTACAATTCGTTATCAAGGACAACGGAGGTCCTGGAGGCACTCCTCCAAGAGAACTGGTCACTAACGAGATCAAGATAGACGTCATACCGGTGGATGACCCCCCCGTTCTCAGCAACGATACCCTGCCTGCCAAACTATATGGGAAGGAGGGCGAAGAGGTCCTCGCAGCTGACCTGAATGGCCTGAACCTGTTCTTCGACCCGGACGATCCAATGGGACTCAGCATCAGGTACTTTCCGATACTTGACTTCGAGAAAACTTACCCCCAGGACCTATCATCGGTCAAGGTACGTCTTACGACGGACAAGAGACTTTACATCAGAAGCGAGGGCGACTGGTACGGAATGAACATACCCCTTCGCATCTACGGTCACGACAAACCCGAGGTCAACCTCCTGGACGATCCATACCATACTACGACGATCGATATCATCAACGTCAACGATCCCCCGATCTTCGATCAGATCCCGCCAATATATTTGAAGGAGGACCAACCCGAGAACAACATAATCGACCTCTCACCCTACGCAAGTGACATCGATACACCACCGCTGGACCTTGAGTTCAGGATCACCTCCCAGACCAACAGAACGTTCTACAAGGTCATTCAGGACGACAGATATCCAAGCAGACTGCATGCATCACCCCTTGCGGATAACTGGCATGGAATAGTGGACATCGAGGTCGAGGTAACTGATGGTGAGTTCGTGGCCAAGAGCAGTCTGAGGATCCACATTGAACCAGAGAACGACCTACCATGGATCGTTATCAAGGACCCCATGGAGAACCGTCAGGTCTGGGCCGGAGAATTCTCCATTGTCGGAGAAGCTTACGATGTCGAGGGTATCCAGAGAGTGGAGGTCTGGTTCCAGGATGAATGGTACGAAGCCCTTGGTAAGAACACCTGGGGGATCACCCTTATCGCACCGGATTTCGGAGTTATCACTGAGAACGTACCGATCCAGGCAAGGGTGATCGATATAAACGGAAGGATGGACTTCGCCTATGTCAACATCACCGTTCTACCAGCCCTGATTTCACCGCCCGAGGACAGGGACAATGACGGGGTCAGAAACTGGCTGGACGCGTTCCCCGACGATCCATCTGAATGGCTCGATAGTGACGGAGACGGTGTAGGGGATAACTCCGACCCCTTCAAATACAACGCGGAATGGAGCAGTGATATCGATGGGGATGGAATTCCGGACCAGGCGGACGATTATCCCGAAGATCCGGATAATACGCCTCTACCGGTGGGTGGGGGAAGGAAAAAAGATGTGGACGATCGCGATTTCACCTTCCCGATAGTTCTTTTCGTGTTGTCGGGACTTCTCCTAACCCTCGTTGTACTCTCCATATTGATGTTCGTCAATAAAAGAAATGCTTCCATGGACCCGAGAAAGACAGTGATCTACCATTCGAAGATGGAAAAACGAAGAGAACTTCTGAGGAGATACACGGGTAGGGACAAGCTCGAAAAGCTTCTTTCCAAGATGCAGATGAAGGAAATGGGTGGCACTAAACCCTCTCTTCCCTACGCACCTGGACCGTCTCCAATGCCCACAAGAGGAGGATATGCCCTACCACCACCGGGGGCAGTTCAACCGATGCCCCTGAGACAACTGCCTCCCCCCCAACCCAGAGGCAGGATGCCACCTCCGCCTCCGGGTGCAAGACCACCGATGCGAAGGTAAGAGTACATCAAAGGAAAGAACGATATCGGGGATAGTGCATAACTATCCCCGGTTTTTTTAATATATTACTATAAAAATGTTCATACAATTTCCTGATCCCCAATGCTTGTATTATATACATGGAAAAGTATTTATCATATGAAAGTACGATTATTAATAAATATATATAATTCTCCGACAATGAGTTAACTGGTCCAGGGAACTCCCGGTTCCGGCCAGACAAGCGATGGTGATACATCTGAACGTCCGCACAACCTCAATTTTATTAGTGACGCTTCTGCTGCTCGGTACCGCAGGGGCGATCCTGCTGGATGTCGAGGGAGAGAAGACCAGCAATTTCTACACGAATTCTGGGACGACGGTAAAGGGCGGTCCTATCGATCTCACGGACAAGGGCGGTTTTGATTCACGATACTATTTCCGGGTGGGAAAGAACGTTCCCATATCCCACGCATATTTCAACATATCAACTCGTAACAGTGATAAAGGAATGGCAATTCAGGACCCGTATATCGACGTCGGCGTTGATGGGAACAAGGAATGGAACTTCGATGACGTAGGGTACGGGAAGTTCGGTCAGCAGAATTTCTTCAGCGATGACAGGACGAGAAAATCCATAGATTTCCCATCCTCCGGCGGTTACAATTCCGGAAATTCCATCCTCATCCCTCAGAACGCACAGATCAATGAGGCGGAAATGGACATCAGGGGTCGTTTCATCCCCCAGTCCATCTCGACCTACAATGTCATGGAGGACCCTTCCTCTGTATCCATGACGGGATATGCCATGGAACACGGGGACATCGACCAGGATGGAGATATCGATATTGTAGTGTCCGATATCAAGAACTACAGGATTATATGGTTCGAGAACCCGAGCAACATGACGAAGAAATGGAACATGCATACCATCTACTCGGGCTCGACATACATGTACAATGTTTACTCGATAGATGTCGGTGACATGGACGGGGACGGGGACATCGACGTTGTCGCATCCTCGTATTCACGAGGCTATGTGATGTACATCAGGAACAATAATCAGGGCAACACATGGACACTCTACCTGTTCAAGACCGGCTTTTACAATGCGGGGAGGGTTCGAATAGCCGACATGGACCAGGACGGGAATCCGGACGTCGTTGTCGCCTCATATTACTGCTACTATTATTACAGCTACCCCTTCCTATACTGGTTCAGGGCCCCGTCCGATCCGAACTCGACATCGGGCTGGACCGGATACAGGATAGATTCCTCGCCGACCTACTACATATACACTTATTTCGGAATGGATGTGGGTGATTTCAATGACGATGGCTATCCTGATGTAGCCATGGCACTCTATCCTTATTACACATATTACGGTAACTACAACAGGATCTATGCCTACATCAATCCAAAGACCCTTGGAGGGTCCTTTTCAAGATATTCCGTGGATTCTTCGGCCCAGCGTGCCCTAAGCCTTGCTGTTGGAGATATAACAGGGGACGGAACCGACGATATCGTTGCTGCAACTTACGACGGAGGCAAGGTGACGCTCTACCAGAACTCAAACAACGGCACCTCCTGGTCGGAGAGCAGCATAGGGACAACATCCTATCCGAGGTTCGTAAGGATCGCTGATATGAACGGCGATGGAAAGAACGACACAGTGGCTGGTGCCGGCAGCGGAGTATATGATCTTTCGGTATATATACAGGGTTCCAGCATCACCTCCTGGACAAAGAGCACCATCACACAACAAGTGATCAATCCGCAGGCGTTCTCGATCTTCGATATCGACAAAGATGGGGACCTCGATCTGATGGTCTCTGGTACGGATGCTTCACAGCTCGTGCAGGTCGAGACAAAGGATAGATCCATACCTACCTACAAGATCACATGGCTGGAAGACGGCGGTGTGAAAGACATTCGGGACATCGCAATGAGGGATATGGACGATGATGGAGATGCCGACATAGTTCTCGTCGGGTATGCCACCGGATGGGTGGGATGGATGGAGAACGATGGAACGCCCTTCAACGGAGCAGGCCCCCTCCATAAATTGGGTTCGATCGGATCGCCCATCAAGGTGATGAACGCCGACGTCGATGGCGATGAAGATCTTGATATCGTCGTCATGAGCTCGGGGGGAACTGCTGCATGGTGGGAGAACAATGGTGATCCATTCGTTCCCTGGGAATCCTACGCGATAACGACCAATATCCCAAGTGCCTACAGCATGTATGCAGGGGACTTCACCGGGGATGGAAAAGCAGACCTTGCCACCTCATCAGCGCGTGGCTATTACAACTGCGAGATCAGACTCTACGAAGCACCCGCGAACCCGAAGATACCGAACTGGAAGATGAACGTCGTCGCCAGCGGGATGCAATATCTCAAGAACATCTGGGCCGACGATATGGACCTAGACGGCGACCTGGAGATACTGGCCGCATACGGAGCCTGGGGCTCCGGAGCAGTAAACTATTACAGGAATCCTCTACCGGGTGGGAATCCTATGTCCGGAAGCTGGTCAAGTGTAAGCGTGGGCGGTGGCATGTATTACATGGAGGATGTAAAGACCATCGATATTACGGATGATGGATACCCTGACGTAGTCTCAACTGGTTCGTATTACTACAGCGAGGTTAACTGGTTCGAGAATCCCGGAAGTGGGGGGTCCTTCACCAAAAGGACCATATACTCGGGCAATTACGACTGGAATATAGCCGTTGGAGATATTGGCAATGACGGTTATGCCGATATCGTATTCAACAGGGGTGGGTCATCCTATCCAACCTATTCGTACTGGTATGAAGAACCGGAGGATTATGCGACGCAGTCTTGGATAGGACACAGTCTGGCGACCCACAGTG
>JBLIRH010000030.1:0-25949 GCA_049472215.1 Thermoplasmatota archaeon
GGACAAGCTCTACAAGAGATACCCTATCTCAAGCATTTTCCTCTACGACGGTGTGACAATTCTCCACTATGTCCTCGGGGGATTCGGAATAACCTTCGCATACTCCTTCTTCGACTACAGTTACATTTTCGGAGCAGTTTATCTTGCCTTCGCCCTCTTTCAGATGTACGTATGGATGCCTCTGCTCGTATGCCCGAGCTGCGTCTACTTCAGAATGGAGGACGGGAGATGCATCTCGGGGCTGAACCAGCTTTCAAGGAGATCGGCGGATGAGAAGCCATTGGAGGATTTCGAGAAGAGAGCCAAAGGGATCCTGAGCCCGAACAACCTATACATGGCCGCTTTGATAATCCCCATCGTCGCCATCATCCCGGGATTGGTCATCGATTTCGATCTTTTAGTCCTCGGGATACTGATCTCCGTTGTACTGCTGATGCTTTTCAGGATATTCGTGATATTTCCGAAGGTCGCCTGTGTCCACTGCATGGCGAGGTACAGGTGCCCCAACGCGAGACAGATGGGGCTTGGCGAAGAGAAGAAATGATTTCATGAAAACTCCATAAGATTAATCTTCGAGGTCCATCATCGAGATGATGGAGAATACGATGAGGGTGGAACAATTCTTTTTTGTGTCGACAATAATTTCGATCCTCCTTTGTTCGGGCTGCCTGAGATCGGATGATGATACGGTCAAGGAGGACAATACAAACCTCCTTCGCCGTTCCGCGGTTCTTCTTCCCCTGAACGGGTCCGGGAAATTTCCCGGAGAGGGATCGATGGCCGGAACCGCAGCCGTCCATCAAAACGATGAGTATGACTGCAGGATACAGGGGACCGACATGGGATTTTATGCCCATGCGGAATTCTGGGATTTTTATTCCGATACGGTCCTGAGCGATGCCGTTCTGATACAAAATGCGACACTTCAGATGGAATACAGCACCTGGTTTGTCAGAGACGACCTTCTTGCACAATTCGTGAAGGATTTTCACTGGGGGATCGGCGGAATCAACCATTCGATAGAATGGACCCCTCGGATCACTCAAAATGACACCGTGGACAATATCACGTTGTTCTCCGACCGAAACTTCACACTAAAGGATCTATCATCCTTTTCCCTATATCTGACAATACGGTCCAGAGGATGGATCGCACCATCATTGGACCTTGACAGAGTATGGGTCGTCATTGATTATTTGGACACCCCCGGATCCAAGAACTGATTAATATCCTTCCGACGATCCCGAGAGGATGGTTTCCGGCATCTCGACACTTGAAAAGGCCGCCTCGGTCTATTCCGTTCTGGTGGGAATTTCGATGCTCGCTCTTTGGATCTTGCTGATATCAACCTCCTCGGTGGAGGAATTCGATACCAGGCCGATAGAGATAGTCCTCCACATCGCAGCAGAATCGATCACTGGTATCCTACTGCTCACAGGCGGTTTGATGATGTGGAGGGCATATCGCCTTAGATATCCGATCTATTTCATGTCTCTGGGCATGCTGTTCTACACTTCCATTGTCAGCCCAGGATACTATGCCGACAAGGGGGAATGGCCGGTGGTCGCGGCATTCGGAGCGATATTGTTGGCTGGGATCGCTCTGACCGTCTTGCTGCTGTTCAAGAACCCAAAGAACACGGAGGGATCAGGCTGAGAACCGAACTCATAGCACCCTGCGGAATGGACTGTTCAGTTTGCAGCGGCTACCTGGCCAAAAAGAACGATGTCAGGTCCAAAGGCGTCAGCATGACCTACTGCGCCGGATGCAGGCCCCGTGACAAGAAATGCGCCTTCATCAAGAAGCGCTGCGACCTGGTGATGAACGGGGAGGTGGAGTTCTGCTTTCAATGCGACGATTTTCCCTGCAAGAACTTGATGGGGCTGGACAAAAGGTACAGATCGAACTTCAGGATGAGCTTCGTGGAAAATCTCGAGACCATACAGGACAGGGGGATGGAGGAGTTCCTTGAAATGGAAAAAGAAAAGTGGAAATGTCCCGATTGCGGCGGAACCATCTGCTGCCACAACGGCATCTGCTTCGAATGCGGCATCGAAAAACTGAAGGCAAGGAAGCAGTTATATCGATGGGAGGATGAGAGAAGATCATGAACTTCAGGAGACAAAGATATCCACAGGGCCCGATAATAGGAACATTGGAACCTGTCTACAAGGTTAAGAAGATCAGGGAAGGAATGACATCAAGGTCCTTCTTTTTCAATTGGCTCTTTATTACAATATCCTCTGCAATATTCCTGATCCTGGTCAGTTTTTCAATGGCGATTGTCTTGGGTTCCGACCTTTCCACTTTTTTTATTGCTCCGCTTTTTTTAACTGCGGTTTTCTTCATTTTTCTCCCGATAGTGATCCCGATCTTCTACCTCAGAACATATCTTGTCTATTCGTTGGGGGACGGTTATAT
This sequence comes from Thermoplasmatota archaeon, assembly GCA_049472215.1. Taxonomy (GTDB): domain Archaea; phylum Thermoplasmatota; class Penumbrarchaeia; order Penumbrarchaeales; family Penumbrarchaeaceae; genus JAFGLL01. The sequence goes on from JBLIRH010000030.1 coordinate 2,422, forward strand.
TACCATCAGGAACGGTGGCTTCATACCGTTCATGGGAAAGGTCGTGTTCATCGACGATATCACCGCAACCAGACGCTATCGGAGCCTTCTGATAGCGAACATATACTTCGGTCGTGAGAGACCGTATTTTAACAATTCTTTCGCCCCGAGATTCCAAGATAGTGTTTATCTCATCGACCTGAAAATGGACCATAAGATAATTCAGAACCGCAACATCATGCGCCGTCCGGAACCTCCCGGCAGGTTCAAGAAGTACATCATGAGGATGTGGTATCCAGACAGGATCGCGGTACCGGAGCATATAATTAAAAGGTATATCGATGAAGGTCTGAAAGGGTCGAAAAGACTGAAAGTTCTCATCGGTGAATGAATGCTGAAAGGAGTATTGCTCTCTTGGATCGCCATGTTCCTGGTTGTTGGTTCGATCTTAATTCCATCTACCTCCGCGGAAGAGGGGGGCCAGAAACTGACCATCGCCATGATGGGGGACATCGTATTCAACTCGGGCCTTGGCAGTCTCACGGAGATCGAAGGGATCGAATATCCCTTCGAGGAGATCGTCCCCCTCATTGATGATGCTGACATCACCCTCGCGAACCTAGAATCACCGATCTCGGATAAAGGGTCCCCCGAAGAGGGCAAATCATCTCCGTTCAGGATGGATCCATGGACCGTCGATAGTCTGAAATACGCGGGCATCGACGCGGTCTCGCTGTCGAACAACCACTGCCTGGACTACGGTCCCGAGGCCCTCAACGATACGATGGACCTACTGGAGAAGGAAGGGATAGGACATACCGGGATCTACTTCGGGAAAAGGATCGAGAACGCCACCATTCCAAGGCCCCTCCTCATCACTGCCGGGGACTTCAGGATAGGTCTTCTCGCCTACACGGAAGACGTTCGAAGCCACTGGGTCGCAAATGAACATTTCCCGGGACCTCTTCCGATGAACCGGAAAATAATGGAGAACGATATCAGGACCGCAAGGGACCATGTGGACCTTTTGATCATATCGGTCCACTGGAGGAAGTGGCCCCAGTATACCGACCGGCCGGAACCTGGTGACATCGATATATGCCATGACATGGTAGACTGGGGGGCCGATATAATAATGGGACACGGCCCCCACACCGTCCACCAGGTGGAGGAATACAGGGGTGCGCTCATCCTTTATTCGCTAGGCAATGTGGCCATGGCCAACGGGAACAGGACCTCCTTTTACTCCTACATCGCAAAGGTGAACATCGTCGACGGTCGTATCGACGGTCTTGAACTCGTTCCCATTTACAGGAAGTCCTTCCGATACATTCCCATGGGGACACCTATCGAGAGGTCTTCGGCAAAGGGCTACAACATCACCAGGGAAGAGATCTTCCGGATGTACGATAAGGATATCTACGGCCGGGTGGACGATGAGTTGAGCAAGAATGATATAAGGATCCTTCTGGCGATCTCTCCATGGTACCTGAAGGCACTTCTGGTGCTCCTCCTTGTGGCGATCGTGTTCATGCTCGTCCTGATTTCCAGGTCGGCGTTGGAAAGAATGTCATCGAGAAGATGAGATCGCCTTCAAAACCCCGTCTTTTTTCTGAGGACCCTTGCCCATTCGATCTCAGCCTTCAAGAGGTACTGGGGTCTCACGGCGACGGCGATCCTCCACTCGGGGCAGCCTTCCCCGCGCATGTAATCCTCCAGCTCACCGTACCCCTTAAGAAGTTCCTTCAACCCTTTCTCGTATTCTCCAATCGCCTCGGCCATTTCCTTCTTCGAAAGGACGTCCAGATTGTAGGTACCGACATCAACCCTCCATTTCATGGACTCCGGTTTGGAGACAAGCTCCCGTACCTTCTCCCTCATCGCCTCCCTTCCATTCCCGGTCACGGAGAATACCTTCTGCGGTTTGTTCTCATCGGATATGGACACCTTGCTCTCGACGAATCCCTTCTCCTCGAGCTTTGAGAGCACCTTGTAGATGGACGACATGGAGATCTCGGTCCAGGAGCGCATGTCCCGAAACTGCACCACTTTCTCAATTTGATAGGGATACATCGGCTCTTCCAGAAGAAGACCGATGAGTGCAGCTTCCTTGTTGCTCAATACCGTCATTTCATTCTCCTCCCATCTCGTATACGTTCCACACGCAGCCATTATCGAAGGTTTCGCTCTTCTTCAACTTCATCCCGATGTTCCCTTCGACATCTCCGAACATGTTGTATGCGCTCTTTCCGACGATGATCGGGTGGACCAGAAGACTGACCTCCGAAACGAGTCCTTTCTGAAGTAGAAGGTTCCCGAGGACCTTTCCGGTATCGCAGAGCACCGTCTTTGCTCCATAATCAGAACGAAACAGCTCCAGAGCTCTCCCGAGGTCCACATGCTCATCTCCGACAAGATGATAGCGGTAATCCCTCTCCTTGAGGTATTCAAGATAATCCTCGGGGGTCCTCTCCGACACAAGTACAACAACGTCCCTGCAGTACTCGAAGCTCCGGAGTCCGTGGAGAAGTCCCTTCAATCTCCCCTTCGTATCGATGACCGCCCAGTATGGAAGCCCTTCATCCCGTTCCGGTCTCCTCCTGTCCTTCTCCTCCTCGGGTGGAGGTCCTCCGAACAGTTCGAACCCGGTCACGGCTGTATTGGACCCAATGAGGTGCACCTCGGCCTTGTAGTCACCTGCGATGCGATAATGCGTCTCCATGTCCGGTTCGAACCCGATCAGGGACCCATCGAGACTGATGGAATTATGAAGGATCACGCTTGGAAGCATGTTGATATCTCCATGTATTGTAAAGTTACAATACTGGAAAGATACAATACTATTTATCACCTTCGGAACCAGGGGAACAGACCTCAGCTTTAACATGTTCCAATGGAATACGATATCATGGTTAAGGACCGTCCCCAGGCAGCTGTTTCCCTCGTTCTGGTCGTGGTCCTGCTGTTGGTCAGCGGGTGCCTTGGTGATGGAGAGGAAGACGGTCACGAAGATGTGAGCGAGCCAAGACAGAAGATGAGGGACCTGGTGATCGAGATCAGCGAGTTCTCGAAAAGCATCGATCCTGAATTCATCATCGTGACCCAGAACGGGAACGAGCTCGTCATGAGCGATACGGACCCTTTTACGGTCGATCTGAACTACACGGAACATCTCGACGGAGTGGCCCAGGAAGACCTCTATTACGGCTACGATTCCGATGACGAGCCGACCCCGGCGGGGGAGACCGCCTACTTGGAGAGGTTCCTGGATCAGGCCTTGTCAGAGGATCTCACCGTCCTTGTCACCGACTATTGCAGTACGGGGAGCAAGATGGATTCTTCCTATCGAACGAACAGCGAGAGAGGCTACGTCTCCTTCGCCGCCCCCCGAAGAGACCTTGATGTCGTTCCGGACCACCCATCACAACCGTTCTCGGTGAACACCGACAACATCTCCTCCCTGGAGGAGGTCCAGAACTTCCTCTATCTGATCGACCCCGGCTCCTTTACAACGAGGTCAGCCTACCTTGAAGCCCTCCGGAACACGAACTATGACCTCCTGATCATCGACGCTTTCCACGACGGCACCATCCTCACAAAGGAAGAGGTCGACTCCCTGAAAACGAAGAACAACGGAGGCTTCCGCCTCGTCATAGCCTACATGAGCATCGGGGAGGCGGAGGATTACCGCTATTACTGGGACCCCGCCTGGAAGAGCTCCCCTCCCTCCTGGCTCGAAAAGGAGAATCCCGACTGGGAGGGCAACTACAAGGTAAAGTACTGGGACGACGAGTGGAAGGACCTGCTCATCTACGACGATGACTCCTATCTCAACAAGCTAATATCCTCGGGATTCGACGGAGTATATCTCGACATCATAGATGCCTTCGAGTATTTCGAACAATAGAACCGATCCGTTAACATTTTCAAGAAAAAATATTTGAGACATTTTCCTTATCAGGTGCGGGGGTCATGATGGAGCGTCAGAAGGTCAGAAAGCTGGTCCTGTACCTGTCCCTTGCATTGTTTCCCATCACTTTCTATTATCTCTCACCATACCTGATCGTAATGGGGGCATCGGAAGGGATCGTCTCGGGAAGTTTCCTTCTCTTCTCTGCCCTGTTCCTGTCATCACTTCTACTGGGTCGTGCATGGTGCGGTTTTATCTGTCCGGCATCAGGCTACCAGGAACTTCTCGCCCGGATAAGGAAGGGGCCCGCCAGGGGAGGAAAGCTCGACTGGATAAAATACGGGATCTGGACCCCATGGATCACCATCATCATCGTCATGTTCGTCCAGGCCGGTGGAATATCGTCGGTAGACCCTCTGTACCAGACCTGGTACGGGATATCCATACTTGCTTCGGGTGCCATCTTTGTTCTTGTCGGAGTGGTCTTTGTGATCTCCGCTGTATCGCTCCTGTTCGGGAGAAGGGGCTTCTGCCACTACGGATGCTGGATGGCCCCATTCATGGTGGTAGGGACAAGGATCAGGGACCTTCTGAGACTTCCAGGGCTCCGTTTGAAGGCCAAGAAGGACGACTGCATCCACTGCAAGCAGTGTACGAAGAACTGTCCCATGTCCCTCGAAGTGGAAGAGATGGTTTCGAAGGGGTCAATGCGCAACAGCGAGTGCATCCTGTGCGGCACATGCGTTGACATCTGTCCAAAGAACGTAATATCATACTCCTTCTAACCCTCTCCACCTTCCTGCGATGAGGCGTCCCGCTCCAGCTCTATCAATGCAGCCATGACCATGGATTCGAAGGGGTTCAACCTCGCAGCGTTCGAGGAGGCCGAAGCGTGCCTTCGGACCTTGTCCATCAGCCGGTCGAAGGCCTCCCGGTCCTCCTTCCTCAGAGCCCTCCTGAACGCTTCCCAGGAGCGTATCTCGTCCTCGAGGAGCATCCGGTACGTCGGACATGTCTTTCCCATCAGGCGGCCTCCTCCGAGAACGCTCCCGCATCGAAGTCCTCGATCATGGTCTGGAAGGGATGCAGCGGCGTGAAGTCCTGCCAGAGGCCCCCCCTTGTCACTATCCTGACCCTTGCGGGGAACCTGTCGGTGAAGGAGGCCCAGTTGGAGCAGTGCGGACTGATCCGGGCAAGAAGCTCGCTCTCCCTGCTCCCTCCTATAGCGGATATGACCACGCAGGTCCCCCTGCCTGCGAGTTTCTTCAGGGCCGTCATGCAGTTGCCGAGCATTCCCTTTGCCTCCTCCTGGTCGACCTCCGGGTCGGAGAAGAGGGAGTCGATGGCGGATACTATCAGAAGATCGGGTGGGGATGGAAGCTCCGATAGTGCCTCCCGGATAAGGGAATCCATCTGGTAGGCGGTGAAGGCGCGGGCGATGTGAACTCTTTCGAGCACGGGTCTGGGGTCCTTTCTCTGGACCCGCATGACCCTTGCCATGGCAAAGGGATCCGCCCGGTGGCCGCCGTCTATGTAATAGGTGGTGTCCCCCCTGTGGGCGCTGAGAACGGCCAGCCTGTCGGCTATGTGCCTGTTCAGGCCGGTCCTACCCACCAGCAGGTAGATGTTTCCCGGGTGCATGGGGCCGAACAGGTCGTCGAAAACGGTGACGCCCGTCCTGTAGGAAGTATCCGCCATCATAGATCCTCCCGTGGGGAATCCTGAGATACACTTCCGGGGTTCATAAGCGGCGGTGCGGGGGAGGGATGGCCGAAGGTGTTTGACAAGTCAATGACCAAAATCTATTCATAATGCAGAGTCCCCTGCGATAACGGGGATTTCAGATGGTGTATTCCTTTTCTATCCGGTACAGGAGAGTGTTATTCGTACTGGCGGCCGCAGTGCTTTCTGCAGTGATGCTGGGGGGTCTCTTCCCGCAGACAGCGCTTGCACATGCTCCGTCGAGCGTGACCGTGTCTTACAACTACTCGACGCAGAACCTGAGCGTCAGCATATCGCATTCGGTGTCGACACCGAGTACCCATTATATCAAGACCGTGACGATCTTCCGCAACTCGAACCAGGTGGCCATCTACAACTATACCAGTCAGCCGACGACCGGCACGTTCACCTATTATTACAACGTGACGGCATCCGACGGCGACAGCCTGTCCGCGAGGGCGGATTGCAGTATAGGCGGCAGCAACTCCGGCTCGACCAATGTGAATGCTCCGGATATAACGAAACCGACCGTAATGTTCACCTCGCCCGCCAACAACACCGAGGTAACGGATCCGACTCTGACGGTATCCGGAACGGCTTCGGACAACAAGGGGATCAACAAGGTCCAGGTAAAGGTGAACGAGGGGGCATGGAGCGATGCGGTGGGAAAGACCACCTGGACGAGGCAGGTGACCCTTGTCGAGGGCAACAACACGATCCACGCAAAGGCCATCGATACCTCGGACAACGAGGCCGAAACGACGATCACCGTGATCTACAATGCCACCCAACCGCCGGACGAGACGCCTCCGGGCATAACGATAATGTCGCCCGTGGATGGTTCCGACTTCGATGTGGAGAACATAACCGTTTCCGGTTCTTCCTCGGACAACGAGGCCGTATCGATGGTTGAGGTAAGGGTCAATGAGGGCGAATGGTCCACTGCCGCGGGGACGGCTGTCTGGTCAGCCTATATCACCCTCGTCGAGGGGAACAATACAATAGAGGCCAGGGCAACCGACACCTCCAATAACACGGCTGTCGATTCCATCACGGTATCCCACAGCCCTCAGGTTCCTCCGGATACTACATCTCCGGAACTGACCATAGAGGCCCCCGCCAACGGGACCGTGGTCGCTATGGATGAGGTCACCGTGTCCGGATCAGCATCCGACGATAGGGGTGTCGCCCTGGTGGAAGCAAGAGTGAACAACGGATCCTGGAACGCGGCGAGCGGGACCACATCCTGGAGCATCAAGCTCTCGCTTATCGAGGGGAACAACACGATATATGTCACTGCATGGGATGATGCGGGCAACAACGTGACGGCATCCATCATAGTGGAGTACGATCCGGGCGAACCTCCGGACACCGAGGATCCCGTTGTTGCGATAACATATCCTGAAGAGGACCAGGAGTTCAGAGAACCCGGGATCACGGTGACCGGGACCGCATCCGACAACTCCTGCACATGCAGGGTGGAAGTGAGCATTGACGGAGGGAACTGGCAGCTTGCCACCGGGAGGCAGACCTGGTCAATAGAGGTCCAGCTCACCCCCGGTCCAAATGTAATAGAGGCGAGGGCTTTTGATGACTCCGGGAATTTTGGTTTCGACACGGTGACCGTCACATACAACGACACCGTGCCTCCTGACATGGTCCCACCCGAGATAGAGATCACATCCCCTGCGAACGGCACAACGGTGAACGATCCGGATCTGACCGTTACCGGTACCGCTTCCGACAATGAAGAGGTGGACCTGATCGAGGTCATGTTGAACGACGCCTCCTGGGAGCTGGCTGAGGGAACCACATCATGGAGTATCGATCTCATCCTGGTGGAAGGCGAGAATACCATCAAAGCGAGGGTGATGGACCTGGAGGGGAACGAGAACCTGTCACAGATCACCGTCATCTACGAGGTCCCCTATGTTCCGGGAGAACTTGATGGGATGATCACCGATGGAGAATACAGGGCATCGGAATCACTGGATGATGGCAACTTCACGGTCTACTGGGACTTTGACGGAGACATCTGGAAGGTGGCCCTGAAGGTCAAGACCACCGGATGGGTCTCGATCGGCCTCGGTCCTTCGACCCAGATGAAGGATGCGGATATGATCATCGGATGGGTCGATGATGAGGACAGGGTGTACATCATTGATGCTTTCTCGACCGGGGTACAAGGCCCGCATCCACCCGATACCGACCTTGGCGGAACGGATGATATCATCGATTTCGGCGGCACCGAAGCCGACGGATGGACCACCATAGAGTTCACAAGAGCGACCAACTCATCCGATTCCAATGACAAGGACGTATACGACGGCCAGAGAATGGATATCATATGGGGTTACAGCACCGCAGATGACTTTACGACATATCATGAACTTACCAGAGGGACCGTTTCGGACTTCGACTTCACCGTTGTCAAGCAAGAGCCGATCCCTGATGATGATGACGATATTACCGGTGACGACGATGACAAGGAATCCGGGAACATTGGATTGTTCATAGCCCTCGGAGTGATGATCCCCATCGTGGTAGTCCTGATCATAGTGGTCCTGGTGATCCTATTAATGAGGTCAAAGGGAAAGAAGGATGAAGAGGAGTAAGCTTATTCCTTCCATTCACTTAGAAAATGTTCGAAAGCGGCGATAGTAGCCGCCTCCTTGATGTCCTCGATCGGGCTCTTCCCCGCCCACGAGTTCCCCTGCTTCACGTAGGCGTCAGCGAGGACCTCCTCGAGCACTTTCCTTGTGAACTCGGGGTCCCCCTTCCTCCTCTTCTCAACGTAGTGCAGCATGGAGAGGTATATCTCCTGGTAGAGCTCGTCGTCCCATTCGGCCAAGATATCACCGCTTCTCAGATCGGTCTGGTCTCGTTCTTCAGCCATTCCTTCTCCTCATCTGAGAGATGCGGGGAGAGCTTCTCATAAACGGTCCTGTGGTAATCGTTGAGCCATTCCCTCTCCTTCACGGTCATGAGCGACGGCTCCACGAGATTGAGATCGATGGGGCACATGGTCAGTGTCTCGAACTTCAGGAACTTGAACTCCTCGGAGCTGAACTCCTCGTCCTCCTGCACAACGATGAGGTTCTCCGTCCTTATCCCATACTCATCCGCCTTGTAGTATCCGGGTTCGTTCGAAAGCACGTTCCCGGCCTTCAGCGGGACCCCTATGTCCCTCGGGGTGATCCCCATGGGGCCCTCGTGGACGTTCAGATAGTGTCCGATGCCGTGTCCGGTCCCGTGGTTGTAGTTCTTGCCTATATCCCACAGCGCTTTCCTTGCGAACGCATCCAGCTGTTTCCCCGAAAATCCCACGGGGAACCGGAGCATCGCGATCTGTATGTGGCCCTGAAGAACCCGGGTGAACATCTCCTTCTCCTCATCGCCCGGCTCCCCCATGGCGATCGTTCTTGTGATATCCGTGGTCCCGTTGAGGTATTGCCCCCCTGAATCGACCAGATAGATCCCCTCGGGCTTGATCTCGACATCGGTCTCGGGGGTCGGGTCGTAATGGATGATCGCCCCGTGTCCTGCATATCCGGATATGGTCGTGAAGGACAAACCCACGAACTTGTCCCCCATTCTTCTGTACTCCTCGAGCTTCTCCGCGGCGGATATCTCCCAAACCCCGCCCTTAGGTACCTCCTCCTTGAGCCACTTGAGGTACTTCACCATGGCGATGCCGTCGACCACCAGGCAATCGCGGAAACCCTGGAGCTCCGTGGCGTTCTTGATCGATTTGATATCCTGTATCGGCGAGCGCTCCATGTGGGTCTTCACTTCCTTGTCGAGGTTGAGCGCGATCCATTTGTTCACCGTCTTGGGGTCGAGCCAGACCTTCCCCTTGAATCCCTTTAGGAAGTCCTGGACACCTTCGTAGGGGCGGAACTCCACCAGCCCGTCGAGAGCCCCTCTCAGCTCATCGGTGACCTTGTCCCCGTCGATGAACAGATAAGCGCTGTCCTTCGTTATGGCGGCATATGATATCACCAGCGGATTGAAGTCGATGTCCGTCCCCCTGATATTGAAAACCCAGGCAATGGCATCGAGGGAGGCGATAACGTGCGCATCGCAGAGCTTGTCCTCGAACTTCTCCCTTACCTTTCCGAGCTTCTCCTTCACCGTTTCTCCGGTAAAGACATCCGAGAGGATGATGACCGGTGCCTTGGAGGGTGAAGGCTGGTCCGTCCACAGCTCATCGACAAGGTTGCTCTCGATGTATTCCAGAAGCACTCCCCTCTCCTTGAGGGTCCTTGAGAGCTTTGTAGCGGAATCGATCGAAATGAGCTTCGGGTCGATCCCGACCTTGTCGCCCTCCTTCAGCTCCCTTGCCACCCAGTCCTCGAGCTTGGGAACATCCGGCATGCCCATCTTGAACAGGTCGATCCCGGACCCCTGGAGCTGCTCTTCGGCCTGAAGGAAATACCTGCCGTCGGTCCATAGCCCCCCTTTGTCCATGGTGATCATGACGTCCCCCGCCGATCCGGTGAAACCTGATATCCACTCTCGCCTCTTCCAGCATTCCGGGAGGTATTCCGAATGATGAGCGTCCGTACTTGGTACTAGATAGGCCTTAATGCCTTCCCGTTCCATGAGCTTCCTGAGCGCTGCCACCCTCTCTGAGACCTGCATGCAAACCCTCCTTTGGGGGGCACTGTAACCGGGTCATAACGGATAAAATTATTCGTTGCACCAAAGAAATCAAAAAGAACCACGACCTCCATCACATCACATGGATGAACTCTCTGCTTTCAAGCATGTGGAGACAAGGTCCAGGTTCTTCGCGCACCTATACATGATCGATTCCATCGGGGAGGTCGATCTCATCCTGAAGAGCCACAAGAGGCTTTACAAGAAGGCCAACCACCACTGTTTTGCATTAAGGTTCAGGGACGCTTCCGGCGACATGGTCGAGTATTCAAAAGATGACGGGGAGGTCGGCCACCCCGGAAAGGCCCTTCTGGAGCTCATGCGGAGTAAAGAACTGACATCCCATGTGCTCATGGTCTCCAGGATATTCGGAGGAACCAAGCTCGGGGTCGGCGGGGTCACCAGGGCTTTCAGGACGGCCGGAGGATCGGCCCTCTCGGAACTCTGAGCCGCTCCTACTCCTCCCAGTCCCCTATGTCCTCTTCCTCGTCCTTCCTTCTGCCCTTTATGACAATGGCAAGGAGTACGAAGAATATCGCAGCCAATATCACCATGATGACAAGCAGTATGATCTGGAACGGTGAGAGAAGCCGGTCCTTTTCCGAGGTATCATCGTCGTCATCATCGTCATCCACGGGGACCTCGTCGTCGTCCACGTCATCGTCGTCAACTATGATATCTTCGACGACCGTTATATTGAACGCGAGGAAGTCCATTCCTCCCTTGCCGTCCTCCACCTTGAACCATACGCGATGGGTCCCAGTGGTCTCGAAGTTAAGGACGTGGAAGATCCCGGTACTGATCCATGCTCCATCATTCTCCTTCACGAAGTAGGACAGAGTATCCCCGTCGATGTCCCAGCTTCCCGTGAAGTTCACCCTGAGGTCCGTGAGCACTACCACCGTATCCGTCATTCCCATGACGTTGATCATGGGGTTGTCGTTCACATCGAGGATGTCGAAGATGAGGCTGACAGTGTCGTTCAGACCGTAAGCGTCGACCACGGTGAACTTGATCACGCGGCTCCCGACATCGTCCTGGAAAGGAAGTATCCACCCCGAGGTTCCGTTGATGAGGACGTTCGGATCGCTGGAGTTTAGGGTCAGCGTATCTCCTTCCCTGGTGAGGTCGGGGTCCTCTATGGTGAAGTTGAACCAGTAGGTGCTGTCCTCATAACCGGTGAATGTCTGGGTTCCCACGAGCAGGGTAACATTGTTCAGCTTGGTGAACTTTGGCGGGTCCGGCACCGCTTTGACCTTCACCATTGTGTCAAGGAGCACCGAGTTGTTGAAGGGGTCCGTGACGTTGAAAGAGAGGGCGATATCTCCCACGAGGTCCTTCTCCGGGACGATCTGGAAGGACCCGAAACCGAGCGGGTTTACCGTTATGCCTTCACCGACCTGTTTGGTCCTTATATCCAGTTCCTCGTCCGGGTCCTCCACCCACTCGGAAACATCGATGACGATGTCTTCGTCCTCATCTATCTCCAAGGTTGTGTTGTATGGAAGCACGACAGGCGGGTTGTTTGGAGTGACGGTAATGTTGATGATGGCAGGAACGCTTACGTTACCGTTGCTGTCCAAAACCCTCATCTGAAAGGTGTACTTGCCCGGATGGGAAGGTGTGAAGTTCAGTTTCATCCCGTCCAGGGTGATGTTCGCCGGTACGGGGCCAGCTGTCTGGTTCCACAACAGCTCCACAACGTAGCCGGTCCCTCCTGTCGCATCCCCCAGGATGGTGACCATGGACGGGTACTCTGAAGAGAAGTCCTCCGGGAGGATCGGCATCCAATCGGAGACGCCTGCTCTTGTATGGGCTCCAGGGGATGCGGAAGTGATGAAACCGATCAAGCACAATGCGATCAGAAGGAGCGGTCCCGATCCTGCCCTAGTTTTCATGTCCTTACAATCTTTGCGAGGTTTAAAAAATTTGGCATGAGGGAAAGCCGGTATTCCTTCAGGCCTTCCAGGTGGGTATCCTGCCCTCGTGGAGAGTGAAATCCTCGAGCTCCCTGAGGCGGACATCGTCCACGGACTTGATCTCCTTGTCAGGATGAACAAGCGCCCTTGCCACCACGATGCCCCCGTTCCCCTTCTCTTCATACCTGGATGAGGACACCACCGTCAATAGGCGCCTCATGTACATCGAGTACCCCTTCACCCTGGGATCGTGGGCCCTTATGAACAGGTTCGAGCCCGACCATTCCAGGAACCTCTCGAAATCGTAACGGTTGTAATTTGTCTCGATGGATACCTCTCCCCTGTAGGTCCCCGATTCCTGGGGGTCTCCCCAAACGGTGGATTTTATAGCATGGTTGTCGCCCTGCTTGAGGTTCTTGATACCGCTCTTGAGGACTCCCGGGAAACCCGCGTGAGAGGATATTATGCCGTTGGGGGTTCTCGCGAAAAGGGGAAGCTCGTCATAGATCCTGTACAAATGGTATATCAGCTCCTCTGACAGCGTCCTGCCGAAGATCCTTTCGAGCTCCTTTCTCAGATAGAAGGGTTCGAAATCGTACAGCTCCCTTGCCTCCTCGTTCCCGCGGAGAAGGAATACCTCGTCGGGTCTGACCATTTTTAAAGAGAGCAGGAATAGAAGGTTCTGGATGCCTCCCTTGCTCAGCTTGGCCGGAGGCCTCCCGGAATAGTTACCCAGGAACACGAGCTTCACCCCGATCTCACCGTAGCCTCTCTCGATGGCCTCCTCGGTGAGCCGGTCCTTCATGAAGGAGAACCGCTTGTAGAGCTGTATCGTGGAGAACACGTCCCCTGCCGTATCGCCTATGAAGTAAACCGCATAGGGATCGTTCTCGTCAGGCTTGGGAAGGTCGACGATCGGGAACTCCTTTCTCTTGATGAAGTGCTCCCTGCATTTTTGCAGGAACATCTCGATATCCCTGCTCCTCTGGGGGGATATGCCGTATATGAACTCCTGGTCCTCGGATATGCTCTTTGCCAGCTCGTAAGCATCCATTTCCCGATTTCTCCCCTGTTTCTTCAAACCCGATGTTCAAGACCCGATATAATGGATTCCCTTATTTTACCTTTCACATCCTCGTCCAAATGTCTTGGTAGATCTCGAATATGTCCTCCGCGAGGTCGTTCCAGGTCGGAAGTCTGTCGAGGAATTTCTTTCCGCTCCTTCCCAGCTTCTCCCGGAGTTTGGGATCGCCGGCCAGCCTGAGAATGGCCTCGGCGAACTTCTCGGGCTCCTTCGGAGGAAGAAGAAGGCCGTTCTCGCCGTCCTCTATAAGCTCCGGCGTTCCTCCGGCGGCTGTGGCGATCACCGGCCTCTCGAACTGGAAGGCTTCCAGTATGACCCTCGGATTCCCCTCATCCGATGCGGAGGAAAGGACCAGAATATCGCACTGGGCCATTGTCTTCAGTACATCATGATAGTCCGGTACGAATCCTCTCAAGGTCGTGTTGGTAATACCATGCTTTTTCATGTAGCCCACGAGTTCCTCCCTCATTCCCCCCTCGCCGATTATTGTAAGATGTATGGCGGGGTCCCTTTCCTGCACTATCCTCATCGATTCCAGAAGATAATCGACCCCCTTGTACGGCCTTAGAGCGCTGATGCATAACAGCTCGATGTTTCCGCCGTGATCGAATGGTTTCTGGACGAGCTTCCTTCTTACCTTCTCGGGCACATCCGGGTTCAGGGAGGGATAAGTGAGTATCTTTTCCGACGGAACGCCGAACGATACCAGCTGGTCCCTGATGGATGTGCCGGTCGAGACATACTTCCTGACCTTTCCCATGTGGATGTTGTAGGCCGGGTCGGACATGTCCTGGACCTCTTTCAGCATCTCCTGACCGGTCAGCCTTGAGAAGAGAGAGATAATGTAGCCGTAGGCACCGTTAGCATGGGCATGGATCACCATCCTGCCGTACTTCGCTCTTAGCCTGAGAAGCTGGAAGAACGTGACGGGCGGGACCACGAGATATCTTACTGGCTTCGGTGCATCCAGCAGGAAGGGCTGGATCCGGTGGATCTTGATTCCGTCGTGGTCCTCGAACCGGGGAGCTTCCGGGTTGCGGCAGGAGTATACGACGAAATCCACCCTGTCCTTCAGCCTCTCCATTAGGTTCGAGAAATAGGTCGACGCTCCTCCCTGCCTGGGCAGGTAGACAGGAGCTCCGATCAGGACCTTCGGTCTCTCTCCTTTCATTCTTTCCACCGGAACCAAGGGTATAGCGGGAGTTCGAAGCGGTGTTGATATTTAACGTTTGGTATAAATGAAAAAGCACTGGGCCCGGCATCCCGACTGGAATTTAAATATAATTCCTACACGATTGGAGGGTTCGAGGTGTACTTTCATTGGAAACAGCCACGCTCGTGATGTTGATGGCAGGAATAGGCCTCATCGCCGTGATGGCCTGGACGCTCTATCGGGTCCAGCAGCACCGCAGTAAGATGAGGAAGCTTGACGAGGCGGCAGTGGATATCGGACGCATGGCCGGAATGGAGAAAAACGAAAGGACATCCGAACCATCCGCACCCACTCTTCCGGCCAAGGACCTTCTGGTCGTCCTGTTCAGGAACAAGAAAAGGCCGTGGAGAGGTCCCGTGGCTGATAGGATAAAAAACGGCGATCGGGTTCTCATTATCACAACCAGGCCCCCGTCGGAGATCGGAAGGATGTACCCAAAGGGCCCTGTCCATGTATGGTTGGACCGTTCGACAGCACATGAGGTCGACGACAATACCATCGTCGTGAATCCCACGAACCTCTCAAGTGTGCTCGAGGAGGTAAGGTCCCACCTTTCCAAGAGGAAGGGCGGCGGGGTTGCGGTTTTCGAGGCCTTCGAGGAGGTGATCGCCGCGAACGAGGTCGACAGGGTAGTGCGGTTCCTCAAGATGCTTAGGCAGTCCGCGCGCGAGAACGGAATATCCGCCGTGGTCCCGTTACCCTACAAGGCAGTTCCGCAGAGGGTTCGCAACCAGCTCACCGAAGGTTTCGAATCGGTGGTGATAGACTAATGGTTGTCGATACAGGGTTCGAGGACGGGACCCCCAAGCTTACAGTTGACAAGAGGATCCTCCTCCACCTCTTCGAGATGAAGCATTCGGAGATGGATTTCGAAGTCCCGAAGGAGGTTGTCCAGGACGGTATAGCCGAAGCCGTTTCGATACGCAGGGACAACATCCCCAGGACGATGAAGAAACTGAAGGAGGAGGGCTTCGTTCACGACATACTCAAGAGGATAAAGGGACTTCCTAGGAAAAGGAAGGCATATTTTCTCACGGAGAAGGGCCTCAACTACGCCAAGGAGGTCAGGGACACTATCGCTTATCATAAGGTGTATCTCCAGCTCGAGGACGGCAGCGTCAAGCTGGTGCATCTGAAGGACGTCCCGCCTTACCTCAACGCGAGCCTTTCACTGCTGGACCTGTATCAGATGATCGGCAAGGAGAACCTGATAATAGAGACGAACATCCGCCGGTACATCTCTGGTGAGATAATGTCCACTGTCGAGGTGAATCCCGAGGGTTTCGTATCCTTCCTGCAGGACGTCCCAATGCCCAAGAGGTTCTACGGCAGGGAATCCGAAATGGATGAGATCAGGACATGGCTGAGGGAAGGGGAGGCATCGATACTCTCCATAACGGGGATCGCGGGAATTGGAAAGACGACCCTTGCAGCAAAGGCGATAAAGGAGATGGACGGGAAGATGCACGTCTTCTGGTACCGTTTCCATAAGTGGGATTCGCTCCGTAATCTCCTCTATTCCATTGGCCGTTTCCTTGAGCAAATGGGTCGTTCGGGATTGAAGACATATCTTGACAACAACACTAACCTCGATATCAAGGAGTTCTACTCGATACTCGAGACCAGCTTCAAGGACTCCACCATCTTCATGGTCTTCGATGACTTCCAGAGGGCCGAGGACGATATCGTGGATTTCTTCGCGAACCTCAAGGAGATGCTCTCGAGCACCAGGCAGGTGAAGGTGGTCGTGGTAGGCAGGCAGGTCTTCCCGTTCTATGACCGTTCTGACGTTCTCCTTAAAAAGATAGTCAGCGAGATGTCCCTCGAGGGTCTCGACAGGGAGAGCTGCCGGGGCCTGTTGAACATCAAGGACATGGATGAGGACCTCTTTCAGCGTGTATATTCCATAACCCGGGGGCACCCTCTCTTTCTGCAGCTCATCCTTTCCGCCGAGGACCTTGAGGACCAGAAGGATATAAAACGCTACATATACGAGGAGATATTCAAGAAGCTCGAGGAGAGGGACTCCCTGCTCCTTCAGATAGCATCGGTCTACAGGTACCCCATACCCTCCTCGGCCTTCTTCATCGAGGAAGGCCTGGACTTCACCACTCTTGACCATCTCATTGAAGCCAACCTGATAATGGAGACCTCCTACGACGAGTACGAGGCGCACGACCTGATCAAGGAGTTCTTCTACAACAGGCTTACACCCGCCCAGAAGACCCGGTACCACAAGAAGGCAGCTTCGTTCTACATGGATGTAGGGACCGACAGAGCGACCGTGGAGGCCATGTACCACATGGCGATGAGCGGAGAGACGATAAAGGCCCTGAGACTGGCCTCGAACTACGGCGAGAGGATAATCACCAAGGGATATGTGGAGCAGTTCTCTTCGGTCCTGTCGCTCCTTGAAAAGGAGATGAACGAGGAGAACAGCGAGTACAGGGCTATCTCGAGACTTTTGAAAGGTGAGGTCCACCTGCTCATGGGAAGATGGGACCGTGCCCTGTCGGAGTTCAGGATGGCCTCGGCCATCGCCGAGGCCGAGAACCGCCCGATCATAAGCGCCAGGGCGAACCTGCGCCTTGGAGCCATCGAATCGAGGAGGGGCAGCAAGGGAAACGCCCAGAAAAGGCTTCAAAAGGCCCTGAGGATAGCAAGCAAGCTAGAGAACAAGGAGACCCAGGCCAAAGCATTGCAGGCCCTGGGCGAGCTTCACTCGACCAAGGGTGAGTTTAGAGAGGGCAAGAATCGGCTCAGGGAATCCCTGGAGATCGCCCAGGAGCTCAACGACAGCTCCCTTATGTCCTCATCCTACACCAGTCTGGGTATCATCTACACCAACCAGGACAAGCCGGAGGCTGCCATCGAGCAGTTCAGAAAGGCTGTCGACGTCATGGAGGAGGAGGACAATCCCCTACTGATGGCAAGGGTCAAGATCAATCTCGGGACGGTCCAGTCCATGACCGGAGATTACGAAATGGCCGTGGAGAACTTCGAGGATGCCATCGAACTTTCAACCAGGTCCGGTGACCTCAGGCAGCAGGGATATGCGCTGGCCGGTGCCGCCCACGTTTACCTGCTGGACGGCCAGCAGGACATCGCAAAGGACTACCTTGACGAGGCCCTGGATATATTCAGGATGCTTGGGGAGAAATACAAGATCGCCCTGATCCTCTTGGACTATGCGAGATTCAACCTTGCAAGCAGGGACAGGGCATCGCTTCTTGAGAACCTTGACCAGATAATGGGGATCCTTAGAGAGCTGGGGATAAAATTCTATGCGGAGAGGATCTCGAAGGAGATCTGGGACATGCTAAGGGGAAGCGGTATGTCCAATGAAGCAGAGACCTACCGGAAAAAAGCCCTTTCCATGGTTCAGCCCGCATAGGATCAGTGGAACATGTGATAGGGCTCTTCACCCTTGTGATGCTCCTTCCTTTCCTTGATCTTGTCGAAGGCAGCTTCCATGTCCTCCTTGCGGATAGAAGCATGTTCCCTCCGGATCGCGAACATTCCCGCTTCGGTGCACAGGCTTCTGAGATCAGCTCCTGAGAAATCCTCCGTCCTCTCGGCGATATTGTCCAGGGGGATATTCCTAGCAAGCTTCATGCCCTTGGTATGGATCGAGAGGATCCTCCTCCTCCCCTTCTTGTCAGGAAGCGGGACGTTGATGATCCGGTCGAACCTTCCGGGTCTCAGCAGGGCCTCGTCGATGATATCCTTGCGGTTCGTGGCGGCCATTATTCCGATCTCTTCGAGAGGATGGAAACCGTCCATCTCCGCAAGGAGCTGCATGAGGGTCCTCTGGACCTCCCTGTCTCCGGTGGTGTCCATACCGAGCCTTTTCGCGCCGATGGCATCCAGCTCGTCAATGAATATGATGCAGGGCCTCTTCTCCCTTGCAAGCTGAAAGAGCTCCCTGACGAGCCTGCCCCCCTCGCCGATGAACTTCTGGACAAGTTCCGATCCCACCATCCTGATGAAGGTGCATCCGGCGGAGTTCGCGACAGCCTTGGCAAGAAGGGTCTTTCCGGTCCCCGGCGGGCCTACGAGTAGGACGCCGCTTGGGGGCTTGATCCCTATCTTCTTGAAGACCCCGGGATTGGTAAGGGGAAGCTCCATGGCTTCCTTCAGCTCCATGATGGCATCGTCCAGACCCCCGATCTCGTTGTAGGTGACCGTGGGCCTCTCGAGAAGCTCCGATCCCATGATGATAGGATCCTTGCCCTTGGACATTGACCTCATCACCACGAGATTGTTCCTATCGAGGCCGACCCTGGACCCGATCTGGAGCTCCCTGATGTTCACATCGTTGGAAACGGTCGTTATGAAGGTCTGGCCTGTCCCGTTCTTGATGATGATCTCATGATCGTCTATGACCTCCAGGACCTCGCCAATGAGCATGGGCGGCTTCATTATCTCATCGAGCTGCTTCTTGAGTAGGTTCCTCTCCCTCCTGAGCATGTTGACCTCGTCGTAGGCGCCTGCTAGCTCTCTCTTGTAGGCTTCTCTTTCAAGGTTGGAGGTGTATTCCATGGATCGGAGCTGCCCCTTTAGGATCTTGATCTCCTCACGTAGTGAATCGATCTCCATGCGGAGGTCGAGCTCTTCGGATTCCTTGTGCAAGCTGTCCAGGATCTTGCTTTCATCCTTGGTCGAAGACATGGGGGCTCCCTTGAAGGTCGACTAGGTGTCAGTGGTAAATATATATTGCCCCCTTAAAAAGCCAAAATTGTACAATCCTATCCCATTAGGTGGTTGCGTATACTGGTTCCTTATCATAGCAGGAGCTTGCCATCTTTCATTATGGTCTCCTCGAAGTTGGGACCAATTACCGTTATGGTCGGGGACTTGATAAGACCGTCGAGGTGGATGAGCGCCCGGGCGTCATTGTCGTAATTAGCACCGATGGCGATGTGGCATGTCCCGTAGACCTTCTCGTCCTCGAGCATGTTGCCGATTATGGTCGCCTTGTGGTTCAGCCCTATCCCCAGCTCCCCGAGGTTCGCAGTGTTGGTCATGTAGTGGTCCAGGTCCTCCTTTGATAGCTTTCCCTGGTCCACGAACTCGGCGGTCCTTTCCCTGGCCCTCTGGATGGTATCTCTGAGCTTCGCCGCTTCCTCGCCTCCGTGTATCTCGGTCACGAGACCCGCGTCCACCTCGCATTTGATGGGTTTATCTATGATTATGATACCTCTGTCCGATGCGATGGAGCCGTCAAAAACGATGGTTCCCCTGGAAGATGCCAGCTCCGGCGAGATGAAGGTCTCCCCTGCGGGCAAATTGCCTCCTGAACCGGGTTCGGAGAAATTGCCGTCATCTGATTTCGCTTTCCTCCCCCCGATCCCTATGTCAAGGTTCGTACCCGAAGGGGCCTCGATGTGAACAACGTCCCCTCGATCGAGCACTTCCTTGATCTTCGAGCAGTCCTCCTTGAGCTTGGAATAGTCAATAGGTACGGTCCTTTCGAATATGTCAAGGGTAACGGAAGGGGACCAGAAGCTCCTGCTCTTTTTCTCCCCGAGCAGGTAGTTGAAATAATGGTCATAGGTATTGTCACCGACCT
Organism: Thermoplasmatota archaeon; assembly: GCA_049472215.1. GTDB lineage: Archaea > Thermoplasmatota > Penumbrarchaeia > Penumbrarchaeales > Penumbrarchaeaceae > JAFGLL01. The sequence goes on from JBLIRH010000030.1 coordinate 22,483, forward strand.
TGATAGGGTCCTTGATGGAATGACGGTCTTTTCCGAGCTTCTCCTCGGAAATGGATATCAGGACATCGGGATCGGTCCTCAATGAGCCAAGCACCGTTTCGTTCGCAAAATCCAGCTGGCTCTTCACGGGCTGTACAAGCATGGTCGTGTCGGCTCCCGCTTTCCTTGATGAATCGAAAAGTGCCTTGCTGATAGTGGAAACATCAATGGAGGGATTGGTGACTATCAGGACCTTCTCCCCTTCCCTGACCTTGAGAACATCGTTGATCGCTACCTCGGCTGCTTTCTTCAATCTCTCCGATACGGGGGAAAGCATCTCTTTTACTCCGGTCATCTGCATCGACTCCTCTTGACCTGTAAGGTAAAGTGGAAATTGATATAAAAAGAAAAGGAAAAAAGAAGAGAAGAAGAGGTCGGCCTCAGGCCAGCTTTGACCTCTTCCTCTTTGCGAACCCTGCGAGAAGGACCGTCAGCATCGCAAGGGCGATTATGGCGAATGCGGGTTCGAAACCTGGTATGGAAACACCTTTCTGTCGTATGTAGAGCGAGTAGTCCGCGATGTCCGAAACCTCGCCAAGTCCCTCCGCCTGTGCCGAGATGACCCTTATCTGAACAGTGGTCACATCGTTCTTCCATACGTTCCATTTCACGGGGGTGGTGACCGATACTGTAAGGACCTTCTCCTGCTTTTCCGGGACCGCGAACTTGTCCTGGGAGAGCTGGATCGTCCAACCTCTGTCCGCAAGTTCCTTGAGGTTCTTCACTTCTACCCTCAGCCTGTCGTTGGAGTTCCCTTCATTTATCAGACGGAGTCTGAAACCAAGGGATGATCCGGGATTGACCTGGACATAGGGTTTATCGCACCCGACGGAGAACTGGTAATACTGCTCGACGACTATGATCGCGGTGGCGGCCGGGATCGTGCCTCCGAGCGCACCCGGGCTGTAGCTCCACCTGCCGGAGATGGAAAGCTGACCCTGTGTCCTCTTCGAGGTCTCGATGGGGACCTGAACGGAAAGCGAGAAGGTCCTGATCCTCGTCTGCCTGGAGAAGATGAGTGCAGGGGGGTTCGAAGCCGGCCATCCGCCCGCATCGGCGGATAGCTGAACGACGAGATACTGGAAGCTCGGATCCCAGGGGATCTGGGCCTCTACCGTTCCCGTAAAGGTAACGATACCGTCCTGTCCAGGAGCGACGTACGCGGTCTGTTTCGGCTGGGCGATGGTAATGGTTATGGCAGGGCCGCCGACGGCCTCGACCTTGTCATCCTCCTTGGGCATGTAGATGAAGATGGAGCCCAGAAAGAGGAACATTATCAGGAAGATCCCGATCCTTGCAGCCTTGGGTTTTCCGATCATTTCGTTCCACCTCTTTTGTCGGAACAAGCGGTGAATGACGGGCCCGATATATTACCTTATCTGGCTTCACTACCGCTCATCTTTGTGATTGATTGCCTTATAGTATATAAAAGCTGAACTGAACTAAGATGGCACCATTATTTAAGGTTTGCCTGACATGTCTGAAAATGCGAATGACCCCCGATCAATCGGTCGATGTCTTCCATGCTTTGGGATAGGTCCCCGGCTCCATCAGGACCCTCTCGACCTGGACCGCGGTGCCCTTTCTGGCCGTCTGCATCTGGACAGAGTTCAGCATCGCTTTTCCGATCGCCACCGCCTCGCCCTTCAGAGAGGCTATGACGACGATGTCATCTTTGCCTATCCTCCCGTCGAACCCGCAGACCCCGGGCATGCTCAACTGTGCGCCGTGGCAGATCGCATCCACGGTTGAATCCTTGACATAGACCGGAGGAAGGTGGGTCAGAAGCTCCTCCATGGGCCTCACCACCTCTCTCAACCTCTCCTCGCTTCCGGTCTCCTTGTAGGTTTCCCACGCGTCCCTGACATCCTGCAGCGTGACGCACCGATCCTCCCCGATCCTTCCGGACCGGGTCCTTCTGAGCTCGGACATATTGGCACCGACGCCGAGAACCTCGCCCATGTCGTGGACGAGCGTCCGGATATAGGTGCCGGACTCGCAGCCGATGAGAAGCAGGAGGTCGTTCCCCTCCTTTTCCAGGAGCTTGATGTATTCGATCCTTCTCTGGCGGAGCCCCCTTTTTACCGCTGACCTCACCGGTACCATCTGGTAGATGTCCCCCGTGAAATCCGATATGACCTTCTCCACGAACTCGATGGGCGGATCGCTGTGGAGGTGCATGATGGTGATGTACTCCTTCCCCTCCGGAAGCGATAGGTCGAGCACCCTTACTCCGTTGCCGAGGGCGACCGGCAGTACTCCTGTCGTGTTAGGGTCAAGGGTTCCATGGTGTCCAGCTTTCTCGACCTGCAGTATCGATCTGAGCCATCCGACGGTCTGGTGGCTTGTCGGCCCCCGGGGTTTGTCCAGGATCACGGCTCCGTTGCGGAGGAGGGTTCCGAGGTCCCTTTCGAGGGGCGGGGCTCCGAACCTCTGGTCGGTCTCCGCCGAAACGATCTTGACAACTCCTTCCTCTTCGAGGGGGCTCTTCATCGGCCCGATTATGACCGAGGACCTAATTAACTGTTCACCCGCTCCTGGAAGCGTCCCGCTCCAGTTTCTTCATCATGACCGATACCGCTTCGATCATCGAATGGAGCCGATCGAGTTCCGGGGGCTTCCTCGACCTCATCGCTCTGCGGATAGCTTTCTCATAATCGGCCCTGGACCTCTCAAGGGACAACGGATCTCCGAGGAAGTCCTCCTCCATCCTCCTTGATATCCTCATCAGGCTCTTTCTGGGACCTTCAGGCCCTCTTGCAAGGTCCCTGATGTCCGCAAGTATATGGGAATGGGAGGTCAACGCCTCCACCATGGCCCCGTCGTAGGAGCGATGCTCAACCCCCTCGAGGACGACCGATCCCCTGAAACCCGGCAGGATCCTTCCGGAGATCCCGTTGAAGCATACTTCTTCCGACAGGTCCATCCCCATCTTGCATTTCCTGCAGTCGACTGAGAGGACACCGTCCCCTATTCTGATCTCACCATTACAGCCAGCATTGGAGCTGAAGATCCCAGCGGACCCACGTTTCACGCACTCACCCTCCTTATACTGACAAACTGACCTTGGTCTATTTCAAAGTTCGCCCCGGACTCTTCTTTTTTGTCATCGTCATCATGTCCTCGGAATCCTCCAGTATATCGTCTATGGTCGCTATCGCTTCCATGAGAATGTCCTCGGGTTTGCTCAGCTTATCGAGGTCGACGCGGGGCGATGTCCTGACCTCCCGGTTCTCGATATTGATCAGTTTCCTGACCTTTTTTGGCTTGATGTTCTTCGCATCATCGGGTTTTTCTTCTTCTTTCCTGACCCTGACCTCTCTCTTCTTTTTGAGGTCCGGTGTCACATGCAGGACCTTTTCAGGGGGAAGTGTTCCTTTCTTCTTCCTTACTATCTTCTTTCTGAAGGCCCCCTGCTCATTTTTTTC
>JBLIRH010000031.1:0-25746 GCA_049472215.1 Thermoplasmatota archaeon
AATTTATCCGAAACTCTATGACGATATTGACCTGAAATACTACTTTAGCGAGAAGGGGCCCAAATATGATCTCATTCTTGACCCGGGTGCCGATCCGGATGATCTTCGAGTGAAAGTAGAAGGTCAAGGTAGTCTTACCTCCAGGGAAGGAGCTCTTGTAGCAGGGCTCAAGGATGGGAGGATCATCTCCGACCGAGATATAGTATCATATTACATGGATAGCAACGAACCGATCGTTACGGAATTTGAGCTGATAGGTGAAGGATCGTTCCGTTTCAGATTGGATAAATATGACAAAGACAGGACCGTGATAATCGATCCCCTGATCTTTTCGACCTTCATAGGAGGAGCACTTGCTGACAATACTCAAAATCTTTTCACTGATACAAACGGGGAGATCATAGTAGTGGGACGTTCTACCTCAACTGACTTTCCCACAACTCCAGGGGCTTTTAACAGAACCCTGGCTGGATCCACTGATATCGTAGTTTCGAAATTAAAGGAAGACGGGTCTGCTCTGGCCTATTCCACCTTCATTGGAGGATCGCTCCAAGAATACGTATACAACTCGAAAATGGACAAAGATGGTAACGTTTACATTTTTGGTCTAACTTATTCGAGCGATTTCCCCACGACCTCGGGTGCCTGGGATAGGACTTATGGTGGCGGAACCCAGGATGCCTATCTTACCAAATTAAAAGCCGACGGAAGCAGCCTCTCATTCTCGACATTCATCGGTGGAAGCGGAGATGAGGATTCCTACGGTGGTTTATGGATCTCTTCAAATGGGGATGCTGTGGTGGCCGGTACGACAAGTTCGGTTGATTTCACAACGACATCCGGTGCATATGATACCACGCATAACGGGAACGACGATATCTTTGTTGTAAGACTCAGCTCTGATGGCACATCCGCGGTCTATTCGACCTATATTGGTGGTTCCATGGCTGAAGCTGTTAGTACCATCAACAAAGGATTGCAGGTGAATCGAAACGGGAGCGTTTACATAATGGGAACTTCCCAATCAACTAACTTTCCAATTACTTCCGGTGCTTTTCAGAACTCGCTTGCTGGTTCCTCCGATATCGTGTATATCAAATTGAAAAGCGATGGATCTGATCTGTTGTTCTCGACATTCATCGGTGGTGTTTCAACCGAATACGTTAGCGACTATTACTGGGACGAGCATGAGAATCTCGTACTATCCGGAGAAACTGCATCAACGAATTTTCCGACGACAAATGGAGCTTTTGACATAGACTACAATGGTGGATCGATGGATGTATTCCTTTTGAAGATGAAAAACGATGCAACCGATCTCTATTTTTCGACTTTCGTTGGTGGATCGGTCAGTGAGAATATAATTGCCATATCGCCAGGTTCGGGCAACTCACATATTATCTCTGGACAGACCCAATCAGCAGATTTCCCCATGACCATAAAAGCTTTTGATAAGGACCATTCAAAGGAAGAGATCTTCATTTCGAAATTTAATGGAAACGGTTCCACTCTCATGGCCTCAACATACCTGGGAGGTGATGAGTATGACCAGATCTCCAACCTTTATGTTTCTGATGGGATCCTCTCCATAATGGGAAGAACGAATTCGACAAATTTTCTGACTACTGGAGATGCTTATGATGACACACATAATGGAAATTATGATGCCTTCGTGACGTTTTCCGATGAGGATCTTTCAATGCTTGAGTATTCTACATATATTGGCGGGTCTCAAGCTGAGGTTGTCAATGGGTATATCGACGAGATCGGTGATGTGTTCGTTTATGGCTACACACAATCAACCGATTATCCCACCACCGCTGGAGCATATGACACGTCCCATAATTCAGGTGCTGATATTTTCGTCACTAAGATGTTCGGAGGATTCAATAGTGAGCCTCTCGAGGTATTTTCCATAGAAACATTTTCAGATCCAAGCTATTCCATTCGAAAAACGAGTTTCGATACTGGAGAGGAAGTGTTTTTGGAGCTCAGGGGAAGTGATAGCAATGCTTCCCGACGGGACTTTGCCGGAGTAAACATATCTTTCGGATGGAGTCCGGTCAACCTATTCTCTATCCGACTCAGGGAAACAGGCGAGAATACAGGTGTTTATCAGGGAAAATTCACTGTGCCAATGAATACCTTATATTGCGACACCATTTCAGCGACATCAAGAAAAGATCCGACCAAATCAGCCAAGGTCTTCATAGAACCGCCTTTCAGACCAACGTCCGTGAGCGATGTGGAACTCTACATGGAATCCGGATTTACCAACGCTCCGGATAAGTTTGACCACGGCGATTTCGTTTACATCAAGGTCACCGGAGTCGATGCCCATCCCATGCTCGAGAACTACGCTCTAGTGAACGTTACCAGCCAGAAGAACTCCACATTCAGGCTCCTCCTGGCACTGATGGAGACCGGTCTGAATACGGGAGTTTATACCGGATCGTTCCTGGTCCCCGGTTTCCTTGAGTACTTCGACAACATCACCGTGTACTCGGTGAGGAACGAGGGCGTGGATGACACGTTCATGCTCCACACGCCCGTTCAGATACGGCCGTTATCCGATGTGACAACGGCAAAGGAGGACGAGGAATACAGGGCAGCTTACTGGAACTTCGGTTACGAGCCTTCGACCTGGGCATTGGATACCCTTGCCACATGGCTAAAGTGGAACGAGACCTCCAACGAACTTTACGGTATTCCGAACAATAACCACGTGGGAAAGTGGGATGTCACCCTCACCCTGGAGGATTCCAAGGGGCACGTTGATGAACACAAGTTCAAGATCGATGTTGAGAACACACCTCCGGAAATACAGACAGATCCCGTAACCAGTGCCACGGAGAACGTGGATTATTCATGCGATTTCAATTCCTCCGACGACGGCCAGGGCGAGATCACCTGGACCTTGATCGGGAGCGCACCATGGCTGACCATGGGCAGCAACAGCGGTTTACTGTGGGGGAAACCACTCATGGAAGATGTCGGGCTCTACAACCTTTCGGTGATCGTCAATGACGGGAACGGGGGGATCTCCTCGATAGATTTCCAGCTCACCGTGATCGGGGAGAAGAAGGCCCCGAGAATAATAACTGCAGACATCACGACGGGAAAGCAGGGAGAGAAGTACTACCGGGATTACGAGGCCTACGATCCCGACGGCAGGGATTCGGACCTCGTATGGTCCTTAGCAACGGATGCCACCTTCCTCGAAATGGACGAACAGTATGGGGTGGTGCAGGGAATCCCGGGTAAGTATGATGTGGGGACCTTCAACGTTCTGATAACGGTCACGGACCTCGACGGCCTATCCGCCAACCATTCCTTCGAGCTCACAATTGAGAACATCAATGACAAACCCGAGTGGGTGGACGTTCCCGAGGATATGGATATCATCCATGGGGAATGGTTCGTTTTCGATGTGAACGCAACGGACCCGGACCCCGGGACTTTCTTGGAATACACGCTCACCTCGGACCCTGAGACCAATATTACTATAAATTCCCAGACGGGAATGTTGAAATGGCTCGCCTGCATCAGCTGCTTCCCGACTACGAACTATTTCCTGTCAGTAAACCTGAAGGTCTCGGACGGAGACATGTTCTCACTGTATTCCTTCACCATAACCGTCATACCAACGGAGCCTCCGATCGTGACCCTAACCAGCCCCGGAGACGGTGTCAAAATGGCCTCGGACCAGTGCATCATATCCTGGGAAGGTGTGGATCCTGAAGGGGACCCGATCACATACGACGTCTACATCAGCGAGAACCAGGCCTATGTGGTGGGCCTGAGGGAGGAAGCCTTGTTCCTCTCGGACTTTGGCGGGACCTCTCTCAACGTTGGCGATCTCTCCCCCGGGAAATTATATTACTGGCTGGTCAGACCGCACGACGGCTGCACCTTCGGCGAATGCTCTTCCGGGGTGATGTCCTTCAAGATAAACTCGAAACCGACCATTGACACGATCCAGCCGATGGAAGCTAAGACCGGGGAGGAATTCTCCTACAAGGTGAAAGCTTCGGATCTGGACCAAGAGGATTCCGGAAATCTTCTGTATTCCCTTGTCGAAGCCCCCGAAGGGATGACGATAAAGGAAGATACTGGCATGATCCGCTGGAAGCCTGGATCAGACCAGAAAGGAGACCACGTCATCACCGTTGAAGTATCGGACGGACTGGAGAAGGCAGTTATTAGCTTTGATCTCGAAGTCCTGAAAGGAGACGAGGGGGGCATCTCCCTGGTCCTGATCGTGATCATAGTGATCGTACTCCTCCTTGTGATCGGTGTCATCCTGTTCTTAGTATTCTTCAGAAAGAAGGAGGTAGAGGAAGAGGTCGTCGATGAGGAATCGGAGGAGATCGCCCACCAGATCGAGGAGCATCAGAGGGAACTTAACTGGGAGCAAGAGCATTATCATCATCACGAGAAGAGCCCGGCCTCGATAGCTGCATCAGCAATGGAAGCCCATGAACACGACCATGACAAGCACGAGAAATACGGATACAAGGACCTGTACGGATCAGAACCTCCTGAGATGGAAGAGGGATCGGAACCGGAAGAAGGGTCAGATGAAATTAAGGAAGGTGAGGAAGAGCAGGTAGAGCCTCCCGAGGAAGAGGAGGATTACCTGACCGATCTCATCTCCCATATGGATAAAAAGACTGCAGATATCGAGACCTACGGTCAGGACCTTAAAACCGTAAAGACCGAGATGAAAGCCGTTGACGATCCATACGACCACTTCGGAGAAAACGAAGAGGATATCGAGAAGTGAACTTTTATTGAAGTCAACTTTAATTTTATCCGGGATATTCCTTAAAATGACTTAAGGAAAAGTAAGGTTTATTTATACTAACGCCAATATTGGTCTGTGTATGTCGAAAGAAATATCAATGAAGGGTTCAAGGTCCTGATCGAGAATGTTAAGGTTATCGCCCTAGTAGGCCCGAGACAATGCGGCAAGACAACTTTCCTCAAACATCTGTCGAAAGAATATTCCGCCAACTATGTCACTTTCGACGACCCGGATGTACGTTCCATATTCAATGATATCAAAGCATTTGAAGGTCAATATATCCATGAGGGATCCCCGACCATCCTTGACGAGGTCCAGTACGGTTCAGATCCGGGAATTAAGATCAAGTACCTGGCCGACAGGGAGAATTTTCTTTGGATCACATCATCAACGGAAACCTTGCTTGGAACCTCCGTTCTATCTCATCTCGTGGGGAGGGTTTCAGTAAAAAAATTGTATCCATTCGACCTCGAAGAGTTCTTGAGGGCGAAAGGCCAGATCTCTCTGACAGAAACCATATTGCATAGATTCGTTGATGAGCATATGATGTTCGGGGGATTTCCTGGCATCGTCTTGCAAGAGGACAAAGAGGTAAAGGTCACCCTCCTTCGCAGCCTTCTGGAAACCATGATCCTCAAAGATGTCGCACGGACATTTTCCATATCCGATCTCGATTCACTTTGGAGACTTGCCAGGTTGATAGCCGTTAATGTCGGGTCTTCCCTCACGATCGACAGGATCTGCAGCGACCTGGATCTGTCCTTTCAAACTGTGAAAAAATATATCGAAGCCCTCCGCGCAAGCTATCTCTATTTCGAGGTTCCCCCTTTTTTCCACAACAAGAATCTGGAGATGAAGAAACAACCTCGTTATTATTTCATGGACATGGGCCTGAGAAATGCTCTTGTCAACGAATTCCCTTTAAAACCGGATGGAAAGGCCTTTGAGAATTACGTCATGTCCGAGATCGTCAAATGGGGTTTCACCCCGAAATACTGGAGGACAAAGGGCGGAGCCGAGGTCGATATAGTTCTGGAGTTTGGTAAAGAGATCATACCCATTGAGATCAAAACAACGCTCAAAGGTCCACGAATGAGTAAAGGTTTCATGTCCTTTATAGAAAAATATGATCCAAAAAGGGGATATCTGGTCGGCTACGAGGTTGAGGAACGATCAACGGTCAAGAAAGGTTGCACAGTGAAAGCAGTCTCTATCAGAAATTTAAAAAATGAGCTTCAGGAGATACAGGACCACACGATCCGATCGAGATAATTATTTAACATAGCAAACCATCAGTGGCACGAAAGAGGAAATCGTGTTACGAGGTGTGTTAATGGCAGATACTCTCGGGATACTTCTGATGACAGGGGCATCGCTTGGTCTTATACATACATTGTTCGGACCTGACCATTATCTTCCCTTTATCATGATGTCAAGGGCGGGGGACTGGTCCATGAAGAAAACATCCCTTGTGACCATCCTCTGCGGTTTCGGCCACGTCATGAGTTCGATCGTGATAGGCATGATCGGGATAGCCCTTGGAATTGCCGTCTCCCACCTCGAGATCGTGGAAGGTTTCAGGGGAAATCTCGCCGCCTGGGCTCTGATCGCCTTCGGCCTTGTGTATATGATATGGGGGATACGAAGGGCGTGGAAGCACAAGGGACATACTCACTCCCATTCCCATGCAGACAGGAAGAAGACCATGACCGTATGGGTCCTTTTCACCATCTTCGTACTTGGACCCTGCGAGCCTTTGATACCTCTCCTGATGTATCCCGCCTACGAATCCTCCCTTATCGGGGTCATCCTTGTGGCGGTGGTGTTCTCGGTCGCCACCATAGGGACGATGCTCTTCATGGTGATCTATCTCTCATTGGGATTGAAGAGACTCCGGTTCGAGAAGCTCGAAAATTGGACGCATGCCATGGCAGGTGCAGTCATCCTGGTTTCCGGTCTTGGGATACAGTTCCTCGGATTGTAATGTAAATATCTACCCATTTATTGCTAATTTGCATAATTATTATATATTAACATAACATTATTTTGAAAAGACATTAGGCAAGAGATTGAGATTGTTATCAATTTCAGTCATGACCCGGTTTGGATCTCAGTGGGGGCCCGTTATGAAAGGAGTAATTCCAATTTTCATCATGATCTCGATCTTTTTTTCTGGATCTGTACTTACAGAAAATGAGGACAGCTTTGTCAGTTCAATTGAAAGTCCCACCCGTGGAATGGAATACTGGGATATGGACATGAGAGCTGAGATAGCTGCCGATGCTATTTTCTATGGAGAAGCATCAAATGACAGGGCTGGATTTCTATCGAGTGCCGGAGATGTGAACGGGGACGGTTTGCAGGACATTCTCATTGGGGTACCTTGGAATGAGGAGGGAGGACCGTCTTCAGGACAGGTTTATGTGATATTTGGAAAGCAAACCGGATGGTCCATGAACGGCAATCTCAGTAATGTTGATGCTTCATTCATCGGGGGAAGATCCTTGGGAAAAGGGGTTTCTGGTGCGGGGGATGTAAACGGAGATGGATATGACGATATCCTCATAGGTGAACAAGGGAATCGTACGGTTCACCTGTTCTTTGGGAGACCATCGAATGAATGGTCAATGGACATGAATAACTCCATTATGGATGTCTCCTTCATAGATAATATTCCTGCCATGAATAATTACATTGGAGAAGCACTAAGTGGTGCTGGAGATGTAAATGGGGATGGTTTCGATGATATACTGATCGGGAATTTCATGGATCACGCGGGAAATGAAGATTGTGGGAAGACCCATCTGGTATTCGGGAGGGAAACCTCTCTATGGCCCGAAGAGTTCGATCTGGCAGATTCGAATGCTTCTTTCATTGGAGAAGGATGGAATGATCAGACAGGAGGTAGAGTTATGGGCGGGGGTGATGTCAATGGAGATGGATACGATGATATTCTTATCAGTAGCAAGACAAGGAATTATCCCCTCGGTGAAACCTATCTAATACTTGGTAAGAACAGTGGATGGACAATGAACACCAATTTGTCCAATTCGGATGCATCATATCTTGGGGAAGGCAGCGTCGGAGAAGTTCATTCAATGGACATGGATGGTGATTTCAACAAAGATGGATATGACGATATTCTGTTAGGCTGCGGTAACACAGATGGCCAGGGTAATTTAAGAGGGAAGGCCTATGTCATCTTTGGCAAGGAATCTGGATGGTCTTTACGAACTTATCTATCGGGTGTAGATGCCTCATTCATTGGAGAGGCGGACAGCGATCATTGTGGATGGGGATCCTCCAATGCCGGGGATGTCAACCAAGACGGATATGACGACATTCTGATCGGTTCGATGGGGAATGCTGAAAAAGCATTCACCGCAGGACAGGTCTATGTGATATTCGGCAAACCAACCGGTTGGGAAAGTTCGGTGAGGCTCTGGGAGTCAGATGCATCCTTTCAGGGTCATGATGAATGGGATTTTCTGGGGCAGTCTGTTGCTGGATTGGGGGATGTGAACGGAGATGGTGTTGATGATTTCATCATGGCTGGACCTCATGTTCAATGCGATAACTCGGGGAAGATCTATCTTGTATTCGGATTAAGTACGACGGATCCGATCGAGGTTCACTCATTGGACCTTTATTCGGATCAAGATTACTCGATCGATCTTGAGATGGCCGATCGTTTGGATTACGTCTATTTGGAGCTGATCGGAGAGGATGGAAATGCTTCCACCACAGATTTTACATTGGTGAATATCTCCTTCAGCGTTAGCGAACCATCTCCGATGCACATTAGATTGAAAGAGACAGGAGCGAATACTGGAGTGTATCGCGGGGCATTCAGGGTACCTTTGTATTCTGAATATCTGGAGACAGTGAATTTCTCATCGGGGAAGGATCCGACAAAATTCGATTCGATGATAGTGAACACCGATGTTCTGATTTTTCCATACATTGACAAAACCACCGTGCTTGAAGACCAGGAATACAGAAACAGTTACTGGAATGCGGGATGGACAGAATATCCAAAATGGACCATGACCGCGAACAAGGATTGGCTTCACTTCGATGAAGAGACCAGAGAATTGCACGGAACACCGGATAATGGAGATGTTGGATTTACAAAGGTAAATCTCACATTATCCGACATTCTTGGCCATAAGGATGTGCGCCTTTTCATGATATCCGTGGATAATGTCAAACCAACAATGACGGGAGAGGATATTCAGGAATTATATCAAGGAGAGTACTTTGAGACCGACTACAGCTGTGATGACGATGGGCAGGGAAACGTCACGTATTACGTCACATCGAATTTGAATTGGCTTCAGATAGACCGATACAGTGGGCTTTTGAATGGTACACCAGAAAACGATGATGTTGGGACATCAATGGTCCAGATATCGGTTCATGACGGAAACGGAGGCTGGGATTCAAGACAGTTCAACCTGACGGTCTACAATATCAATGACGCACCCAGGATAATCACGGATGATATCACCAGCGTCTTTCAGGATGATCCCTTTGTTAGGAATTATGTCGCTGAGGAGATCGATGCTGATGACGAGATCAGATGGGAACTCCAAACAGATGCAGATTTTCTTTCCATCGATGAGGAAATGGGAACATTATCCGGGACCCCGACCTATCTGGATGTCGGAGTGTTTTTCGTTAACGTATCTGTGTGGGACCTCTCGAATGCATTTGATTTCCATAACTTCACTCTCACGGTTAAGAACATAAACGACCCACCAGTTTGGACGGATTTCCCATCGAACACGGAGATCGTTCACGGGAAGAGATTCCTCTTCGACGTGAATGCAACGGACCACGACAACGACATGATGACATTCTATGTATCATCAAATCCGGCATCCGATATCACAATCGATGAATTCACGGGTCTGATAAATTGGACGGCCGATATCCACATGTTCGAGAACGAGCCGTACAGATTGGAGGTCAAGGTCTCCGTCCTTGACGGGTACGTATATGTGAACAGGACCTTCACCATCACGGTTCTGCCGACCGATCCTCCTTCCGTGGAGCTTACAGGGCCCGCTAACAGTATGAGAACAAGCTCAATTGCCACAGTTCTAGAGTGGGAAGGAACAGATCCTGAGGATGAACCCATCTCCTACGACGTCTATGTTCACCAGACGGAAGCCTTCGTTATCGGATTGAGGGAGGAGGCGCTCCACGCATCTGATCACATTGGGGACAATATCACGGTGACGGGATTGGAGCCCGGAAGAACCTACTTCTGGACGGTCATTCCGAACGATGGCTGTTCCGACGGGGCCTGTACTTCGGGGGTCCTCTCATTCAGAGTGAACTACAAACCCACCTTCAAGACAGTGGAGGACCAAAAGGTCTCGGCCGGGACCGATTTCAAATACAAGATATCCTGCACCGACCAGGATGCCGAGGACATCCCGAACCTCAGGTATTCTCTGAAAGAGGCCCCCACAGGAATGACTATCAGCGAGGAGACAGGGATGATCAGGTGGACCCCAAGGGACGATCAGGTGATGCTCCATACCGTTACGGTCGAGGTATCCGACGGGATCGAGTCGAATACCATAACGTTCGAGATAGAGGTCGCGGAGGGTGAGAGCTCGACAACCTCACTTTTGCTGATCATTCTGATAGCAGTCATCGCGATCATTCTGGTCGCATTGGGAATCTTCCTTGTTCTAAGGGTCAAGAAGAACATGGATGCGAAAGCATTGGAGAAGGGAGAGGAAGAGAGAGCCGCCTTGGAGAAAGAGAGGGAAGAGGAGTATCTTTCCTATGAACAGTTGTACGGTGTGCCGGCTCCATCTGAAGAAGAGGTTGAAGAAGAGATCACCACCGCAGAGCTGAAAGAAGCCATTCATGAGCAGATCGAGAGGCTAGAGCAGATGGATACTTCAGAGGAATAGAGCTGCAACATGGAAAATGGAATCAATATTTATCGGTAATCGATAATTCAGCCTGATATTATGTATTTATGTAACAAGAAAATCATCAATGTTCAATGTTTTTACTCAATCCTTCTTGTGTTATCATATATGGGTGATTTATTAAATATTTATTTGGGCCATCAAGTTCCGAAATGCTGATCCTGTAATGAATTTTCAACAATGAAAATTCATGGATTGGGGGCACCGCTATGAAACGATCTATATCAGCGTTAGCTTTGGCCTTATTGATCTCGATCACGGGTTTCATGACCTTGATCCAGCCTGTTGAAAGCACGAACATGACCATACGACTTGAAAATGAGGTCTCTATCTCGGAAAAAAGTGGAAATGGATATTTCACCGAGAACCTCGGGCAGTGGGATGAAGACCTATACTTTGTTGGAGATGCCGGTTTCGGCAGGATCGGGATCGGAAGTTCAAGCATCTATTTCGATCTTGAGGGGGTCGAGACCGTATCCAATATCGTTCCAATGATCCAGGATGATATATCGCCAGGACCAAAGGGTAACATCGTCAAATACACATTCGAAAACGCAAATCAGGTCGTTCCTTCAGGCACGGGCCAGCTGCGACATGTGAACAATTACATTCTTGGAAACAACCCGGACGGATGGGTCAGCGGTGCGAGGAACTTCGAATCAGTTTCCTTTATGAACATATACGACGGGATAGACCTTCAATATTATTTCACGGAAAAAGGTCCGAAATACGATCTCATCCTGGAACCTTATGCAGAGCCCGATGATATCAGGATAAAGGTCGAAGGACACAGATCGATTGATATCATCGGAAATGGTATCGAGATAGAAGTTGCAGATGGCGTTTCAATTATTGACACCGAATTGATCTCTTATGATCAAGATGATCTCAAATTGATCGGGTCAGAATTCAAGATGGTGGGCGAGAACACTTACGGTTTCGAGCTGGGTGACTATGACAGAGCAGACAACATTGTCATCGATCCTGTTATCTTCTCCACGTACTTGGGAGGTTCGGACAACGAGCTCCTGACACCGGACATGATCGAGGATAGTGCTGGCTACCCGATAATATGCCTGAGAACCCCCTCAAGTGATTTCCCTACCACTCCAGGGTCTTATGACACTACACTTGAGGGCATAGGCGATATTGTTGCCACCAAGCTTACCGATGATGGTTCGGACCTGATCTATTCCACCTTCATCGGCGGAGCCGGTTCAGAATTTCCATATCGATTGCTCATTGATGAAAACGATGATCTTGTGATACTCGGATATACGTCATCTGCGGATTTCCCCTTATCCACCGGGGCTTACCAGGCAACATTGAGCGGTGTCAGCGACCTTTTCGTATTCCGATTGAACAACGAAGGCTCCGGTATGATCTCATCCACCTTGATCGGAGGAACGAGCACCGATACCTTCTCAGGATTCGTATCCCTAGGATCCAATGGTAACCTGGTAGCCGCCACGTCCCTGATCTCCACAATGTCAGATTTTCCGACGACATCAGGGGCATTCGACACCGTCCATAGTGGTACCAACGAAGGCTGCATCTTCGAGATAAAGGCAGACGGTACCGATCTGGTATTCTCCACCTTTTTTGGAGGCTCATCCACGGAAACGGTCAGATCAATGGACATCCGCCCGAACGGCGAGATATGGGTCAGCGGCACTACCCAGTCCGGCGACTTCCCGGTTTCCAGCGATGCCTATGATGGGGGCCACAATGGCGGTTCCGATGTGTATTTCCTAAAAATGAAAAGCGACGGGAGTGACATAGTATACTCCACATACATCGGCGACACGGGAACTGACGTCCTATACGATTGTCTCGTCGATGAAAGTGGTGCAATATTCCTCGCGGGTTATACATCATCCTTGAACTTCCCGACGACTTTAGGACCTTCAAATCAAGGTGGAGAGGACATCTTTGTGATGAAGATGAAGAGCGACGGCAGTGGATTCCACTACTCAAGACTGATCGGGGGTACGGACCATGATTATTCGCCATATATGGAGTTGAAAAATGGTGGGGAGGTTGTGATCAGGGGCATTTCATATTCCAGCGATTTCCCAATAACACCCGGGGCTTTCGATAGTACATTCGGTCCAGCGGCATCAGAATATGTGATCTTCGTCCTTGAAGTAGATGGATCGGACCTGATAAGTTCAACATTCTTCGGGGGAAGCGCCAACGAGATCGCAACCTTGTTGCTTGGACCGAACGATGAGATACTCCTGGCTGGATCATCCAATTCCACCGATTATCCTACAACCTCGGATGCAGAATATTCAACGAACCAGGGGAACAGGGATCTGTTCTTCACACATTTCTATGAAGACCTTACGGATCTCGAATACTCGACCTATTACGGGGGGAGCATGAGTGAATATGGCACCCCATATTACAACAGTGCTACCGGAAACCTTTACCTGGCAGGTTACACTTATTCATCTGATTTCCCAACATCAGATGGAGCTTTCGATGACACCCTCGATGGGACGAATGATAATGTCATTGTAAGAGTGGCAGAGATCCTTGACCAGGAGCCGCTCGAGGTCTATTCAGTAAGGACCTATTCAGATGACAGTTACCTGGTCGAGGCTTCGAGCTTTGACCGATCGCAGAAGGTGAACATCGAGCTCAGAGGATTAGATTCCAATAACTCGAGGAAGGGGAATGCGAGGATCAACATAACATTCGGTATAAGCCAATTGACGCAGGTTTCGACGAGATTGAAGGAGACCGATATCAATACAGGGATCTACCATGGGAGCTTCTTAGTCCCGCCCGGGGTGCTGTATACTGACACCATGACATTTTATTCAAGGAAAGATACAACGAAATTCGCAAGGATATTCATCGAACCTCCCTTCCGACCAACCTCCGTAAGCGACCTGGGGATCTTCTCCGATCCCATATGTATAGTTCCGGCCGATAAACTTGACAAGGGAGACACCGGTTACATCAAGATCACGGGTGCGGATTCCAATCCCGGTTCAGTAAATAAGGCCCTGGCGAACGTTACGGGAATCACGAACAGATCCATCCATATTCCCATCGTGCTTGATGAGACGGAAAGCAGTACCGGAGTCTATATCGGCAGTTTCGTTGTCCCGAGCGATAACGGTTACTTCGAAAACTTCACCGTATATTCCGTCAGGAACGAGGCAGTGAAGGATACATTCATGGTACACACACCGGTCCAGATCAGACCTCTGGCAGATAGGACCAAAGCGAGAGAGGACGAGGAATACCGATCGCCAGATTACTGGAACTTCGGATATGAAACTGCAACATGGTCCACTTCCTTCATAGCCCCATGGCTCAACTGGGACGAGGAGAACAAGGAGTTCTACGGGACCCCCAACAATAACCATGTTGGACCATGGGATGTTCATGTCGAGATCTCGGACGGAAAAGGACACCTCGACTCCCATGATTTCCAGATCATGGTCCAGAACACGCCCCCCAACATAACCACGGCAAACGTCCTCTTTGCTACCGAAGGGATCGAGTACAACGTCGATTACAATTCTTCCGATGACGGGCAGGGACAGGTCACCTGGTCCGTCATCCCGGACAACTCCTGGTTCTCGATAAATGCGAACAATGGGATACTTTCCGGCATCCCGCGGAATGAAGATATTGGGAACATCAACCTTACTGTTTTTGTAAAGGATTCTCATGACGGGACAAGCTCCTCTTCTTTCATGTTGACCGTGATCGGGGTCAATGATCCCCCCACGATAACTTCACTCGATATCAAGACCGGTAAACAGGGAGAGAACTACTATCGAAAGTATGAAGCCCACGATCCCGACGGTGACACAAAACTCACGTGGACCCTGAGGACCGATGCTGAATTCCTTACCATGGAATCCGATACTGGCGTCCTGCACGGAATACCGGGCAAGTATGATGTCGGAGATTTTCTCGTGAACATCACAGTAACCGATCCCTCAGGTGCCAATTCGAGCAGGGAGTTCATCCTATCCATCGAGAACGTCAACGACATGCCTGAATGGGTGGATGTACCTATGGACTTGGAGATCATACATGGGCAGTGGTTCAGGTTCGATGTGAACGCCACCGATCCCGATCCGGAGGGATTCATCGAATATTCGGTCCAGACCGACCCTGAAACAGATATGGAGATAGACGAGATCTCGGGGGAGCTGGAATGGCTGGCTTCTGTACTTCCGTTCTCGACCACCACCTACGAGCTTGAGGTTACCATTAAAGCAAGCGACGGTGTTCTCTTCAACAGGTATGATTTCGTCATAACGGTGATACCAACCGAACCACCCATATCCACGATCTGGGGGCCTGCGGACGGAGAAAAGGTCGCATCCCAGGGGGCCGTCCTAGAATGGGAAGGCACCGATCCCGAGGAGGAGGCGCTTACCTTCGATATCTATCTCCATGAGAACCAGGCCTTTGTCGCAGGGTTCAGGGAGGAAGCCGTCTACCTGACGGACTATTCAGGAACCTCGCTCACATTGAACGACCTCGACCAGGGGAAGACCTACTATTGGCTCGTCATTCCATATGATGGTGGAACCCACGGCTCATGCGAGTCAGGTGTCAGGTCCTTCAAGGTCAATTACCGCCCAGTGGTTCAAAGTGTAAGCCAGCAAGAAGCGAAGACCGGTTCCGAGTTCTCGCTCAAGATCTCCGCCTCGGACGGGGACGCCGAGGATTCCGGGAACCTTATCTACACCCTCACGGAAGCCCCTACCGGAATGACCATCAAAGAGGAGACCGGCGTGATCAAGTGGAAGCCCTCCTCGTCACAGGAAGGCTATCACATGGTGACCGTGGAAGTTTCAGATGGCGTCGAGACCGTTACGGAGACATTCGACATTGAGGTGTTGAAAGGGGAAGAAGCAGGATTGCCCATCGGCTTGATCGCAGGCATTGGAGTCGCCCTTGCTATCATCATCCTCGTTGTCATCCTGTTCTTCGTATTCAGGAAGAAGAGCGGGGAGAAGGAGCTTGACGAGGAAGAGGAAAGGATCAAGATGGAGATGGAACGTCATCAGAAGGAGAAGGAATGGGAAGCCGAGCATATGAAACCCCATATTCCCGACAATCAGACCTCCTCCGTCCCGCTCTCCGCCACCGAAGCCCACGCCCATGATAAGGATGGAATATACGACCAGCCGGATTACGAGGACCTCTACGGACAGCCCGCCCCTGAGGTCGAAGAAGGCGAGGTAACGACCGAGGAACTGAGGGACCATATCAGAGAGGCTGTTAACAATATTGAACAGATGGATACGCCCGAGGAAGGTGACGACTTCCTGGACGAACTCGTTTCCAAGATGCCAAAATCGAACCAAGATAAGGAAATGTTGGAGGAATGAACCATAATTTTGACGGATCATTACTTCTAATTCGATATCAGATCCCCCCTGCCAACCCTGATCCTGTAATTTGGTCCAATTGAAGGTTTGAAAAAAGTTTCAAATTATGCAATATCGGCTTCCGATAATAAATTTGACCTCAATGTCAAATAATACCATTCAAATTTAGATTAACGGGCAAATCTTTTATAAAATATCAACCTTTTATCCTAATTAATTGGCCCAATCTGTTCCAATATGAGAGATAGAGTGCCAATGGTTTGTTTGGGGGACCCGCCATGAAGAGATATGTCCATATTTGGATAGTATTCATAATGATATCAAGTCTATTTGCCATCATTGTTCCGACCGCTTCTTCGAATGAGTTCGAACAGGAAACTTCGGAATTCGATCCTTCGGACTACAAGAGCAATGGTTTCTTCACGGAGAACCTGGGGCAATGGGATGATGAACTACTCTACGTCGGTGATACTCCCTTCGGTCAGGTGGGATTAGGAAAGAGCAGTGTCTTTTTCAATATGGTAGAATATGAAACGGTAGACAATATGATCCCAGACTTCGAGAGTATCCAGAACCGGATTTTGCAGGAAGAAATGGATCCGATGAGGGCTCCTATCGAGGAAACCCCAACAAAGATGGATGTCAAGGGTCACGTTCTGAAATACTCCTTTGAAGGTGCCAACGATGTGGCCCCTGTCGGAGTGGAAGTAAAGAACCACCGCAACAACTATTTCCTCGGGAACGACCCCGATAAATGGGTCCGTGGTGCCAGGAACTTCGAAACCGTTCTTTTTCCGGATATCTATGAGAACATCGACCTCAAATATTATTTCAATTCGGATGGAACGAAATATGACATTATCCTGAAACCCGGGGCAGATCCGAATGAGGTTCGGATAAGGGTCGATGGTCATGATTCCCTGAATATCGATAATGGAGCTCTTTCAATAAATCAAAATGGAAAAGAACTGATATCCGATGGCAACCTGGTTTCCTATCAACAAGATGATCTCTCTCTGGTCCCATCGAGCTTCAAACTAATAGACGATGACACTTATGGATTCGAACTTGACCATTATGATCGTACCAGAACCACGGTGATCGACCCTGTGATCTTTTCCACATACATCGGAAACGATGGTGCGGAAGTAGAGACACCATTGTTGCGCCAGGACTCATTATGGAATCCCGTCCTTTTCGATGAGATCCTTTCGATCGATTTCCCGACGACAACAGGAGCCTATGACCGAACCCACAACGGGGACCAGGACCTTATTGTCACGAAGGTCAAGGATGATGGGACTGATCTTGTCTTTTCAACCTATATCGGCGGGGATGGCGAAGATCTCGCAACAGAGTTCATACTTGATGATGATGATAATATCATCATGAGAGGATATACCGAATCTACCAACTTCCCTACTTCCAGCGGCGCATATCAAAGTCAATTGAGCGGGGGGAGGGACCTGTACCTGTTCCGATTGAAGAATGATGGTTCTGATATGATCTCGTCAACGTTGATCGGAGGTACCGGAACGGAGAGTTTCACGCTTGATATTGGTCTGAAATCCAATGGCAACCTGATCGCAGCGGGGAGTGCGGCATCGGCTTCATCCGATTTTCCGATCCTCCCTGGTGCGTATGATAGCACATTTGGCGGAACCTCCGAAGGACTGATATTCGAGATGAGCGTCGATGCAACTACACTTGTATTCTCCACCTTCTTCGGTGGGGCCTCCACCGAATCTGTTCCTTTTTTTGAAGTGCAATCTAACGGGGAAATTTGGGTCTGTGGCCATACAAGTTCCATAGATTTTCCTGCGACAACAGGAGCCTTTGATGATACCTATAATGGAGCAAGTGATGTCTTCTTCCTCAAGATGAACAGCGATGGGACCGATGTTCTCTACTCGACCTTCATCGGCGGGACGGCTTCCGATACTTTGACAGCTTGCGAGATAGATGATAATGGTGACATATATATGGTAGGTCTCACAGGTTCCACCAATTTCCCCTACACATCAGGGTCTGGATTGGCAGGAGGGAACGATTTTTATGCGCTCAAGATGAAGAGCGATTTTAGTGATATCATATATTCTCGCCTTATAGGCGGAATGAACAACGAAATCGCTCCTGACATGAAATTAACCGGAAACGGAGAGATGGTCATCGAAGGATATACTTATTCGACCGATTTTCCGATCACCCCGAATGCACTTGATTCCACACTTGAAGGAACCACTGATAATGTTATCGTAAAGCTCAGTTCCGACGGGACGAGCATCCTGGCTTCCACATTCTATGACTGGGACGGAGGGGATACGGCATATTTGGTCATCGGTCCGGAAGATGAGATAGTCCTTGCAGGTTATACGAATTCGACGGATATGCCTACTACCCCTGATGCAGAATTTCAAACGATTCAGGGATCTTACGATCAATTTCTCTTGATCTACAATGATGATTTCTCAGATATCCAATATGGAACTTATTTCGGAGGAAGTGCCAGTGATTATGGGAGGCCATATTATTTCAAAGATACGGAAGACCTGTTCATCGTTGGATATTCCCGTTCGACAGACTTCCCCACAACAAATGGCTCCTTTGACAGCTCGGCATTAGGAGAGGGGGATTTCATTCTTGTAAAATTCTGGGAAGGGGATTTTGAACCGACGGAAGTTTATTCGGTAAGCACATTCTCCGATATCGACCATCTGCAAAAAGGGAGGAGCTTTGATATTGGTCAGGAGGTCTATGTTGAAATTCTTGGTCTGGACTCCGACAACACGAGAATAAATGTGGCCGCAGTCGATATCAAATTCGATATTACGCCTCACAATACCATCAGAACGAGACTGTTCGAGACGGACATCGATTCCGGGATATTCAAGGGAAGCTTCATTGTCCCACCTGGTGTCCTTTACACTGATACACTTGAGATAATATCCAAGAAAGATCCTTCTAAATCCATAGATATCCTAATAGAGCCCCCGTTCAGGCCCAGCTCGGTTAGCAGTATAGGGGTATTCTCGGACGAGGCTTGCACGATATCAGTTGACAAGCTCGACAAGGGGGACACCGGATATGCCAAGATAATCGGGGTGGATACGAACCCATCTTTCGCCAACAAGGCCCTCGGAAATGTGACAAGCATCTGGAACTCCTCGGTTCACATCCCGTTCGTCCTCACTGAGACCGGAGCGAACACGGGAGAGTACGTGGGCAGCTTCATCGTTCCGGAGACAAGCGGGTACTTCGAGAACTTCACGGTATATTCCGTCAGGAACGAGGCGGCGGAGGATGTTGTCATGGTCCACACTCCGGTCCAGATCAGACCGCTTGCGGACAGGACCAATGCGAAGGAAGACGAGGAATACAGATCGCCGACGTACTGGAACTTCGGTTACGAGACCGCGACATGGTCGACCTCCTTCATCGCCCCATGGCTTACCTGGGACGAAGAGAACCTTGAATTCCACGGGACCCCCAACAATAACCATGTGGGCCCATGGGATGTTCATGTCGAGATCTCGGATGGAAAGGGACACCTCGACTCCCATGATTTCCAGATCCAGGTCCAGAACACGCCCCCCAACATAACAACGGCAAACGTCCTCTTCGCTACCGAGGGGGTCGAGTACATGGTCGATTACAATTCATCCGACGATGGACAGGGGGAGGTCACCTGGTCCATGATACCGGATAATTCGTGGCTTTCCATCAACAAGAATACCGGTGTCCTTTCGGGAATTCCGGCAGACGTGGACATCGGGAACAAGAACATCTCGATCATAGCAAAGGACCAGCACGGGGGTATCGGTTCGACATCCTTCATGCTGACGGTGATAGGTGTGAACTCTCCTCCAAGGATCACCTCTCTCGACATCAAGACCGGTAAGCAGGACGAGAATTACTTCAGGCAGTATCAGGCACACGACCCGGATGGTGATACTGATTTCACATGGACCCTGAGAACGGATGCGAACTTCCTCACAATGGAATCCGATACAGGGATCCTTCAAGGGACCCCGGGCAAATACGATGTGGGTGACTTCTTCGTTAACATAACGGTAGCCGACCCCATGGGTGCCAATGCAAGCCGGGAATTCATTCTCTCCATCGAGAACGTCAACGACATGCCCGAATGGGTGGATGTCCCCGTGGATGCTGAGATCATACACGGGCAGTGGTTCAGGTTCGATGTGAACGCTACCGATCCAGACCCGGGCGGATTCATAGAATACTCGGTGCTCACCGACCCCGAGACCGATATGGACATAGATGAAGGGACGGGAGAGATGGAGTGGCTCGCTTCGGTCCTGCCTTTCAGTACGAGCTTCTATGACCTTGAGGTCACCATAAAGGCGAGCGATGGAGTACTTTTCAACAAGTACGAGTTCACCATAACGGTGATACCAACGGAATCCCCGACCTCCACCATATGGGGGCCGGGGGACGGTGAAAAGGTCGTGTCCCAAGGGGCCGTCCTAGAATGGGAAGGCACCGATCCCGAGGAGGAGGCGCTTACCTTCGACATCTATCTGCACGAGAACCAGGCCTTTGTCGCAGGGTTCAGGGAAGAGGCTGTCTACCTGATTGACTATTCCGGAACCTCCCTGACGGTGAACGACCTCGACCAGGGGAAGACCTACTACTGGCTCGTCATTCCATATGATGGCGGAACCCACGGTTCCTGCGAGTCAGGTGTAAGGTCCTTCAAGGTCAATTACCGCCCAGTGGTTCAAAGTGTAAGCCAGCAGGAGGCGAAGACCGGTTCCGAGTTCTCTTTGAAGATCTCCGCTTCGGACGGAGATGCGGAGGATTCCGGGAACCTCGTCTACACCCTTACGGAAGCTCCCGCCGGTATGACCATCAAAGAGGAGACAGGTGTTATCAAATGGAAACCTTCCTCGTCCCAGGAAGGATACCACACCGTCACGGTCGAGGTCTCCGACGGCGTTGAGACCGTTGTCGAGACCTTCGATATCGAGGTGCTCAAGGGTGAGGAGGGCGGACTCCCGATAGGCCTGATCGCCGGCATAGGGATCGCCCTTGCTATCATCATCCTCGTTGTTATCCTGTTCTTCTTTTTCAAGAAGAGGAGCGCCGAGAAGGAAAAGGAGCTCGACGAGGAAGCGGAAAGGATCAAGATGGAGATGGAACGGCATCAGAAGGAGAAGGAATGGGAAGAGGAGCACATGAAACCTCATATTCCCGACAATGAAACCTCCTCCGTTCCGCTCTCCGCCACCGAAGCCCACGCCCACGATAAGGATAAAAGGTACGACCAGCCGGATTACGAGGATCTCTATGGGCAACCCGCCCCCGAGGTCGAAGAAGGCGAGGTCACGACCGAGGAACTGAGGGACCATATCAAGGAAACAGCAGACCAGCTGGAACAGATGGAGGAGACACCTTCGGAGGAAGATGATTTCCTCGACAAGATGGTGGCCAGTGCACATATCGAAAAAAATGATACCGTCGAACGCGGCGTGGAATGAACACGATAAGGATCCACCCACTGAAGATGAGACCTTAAGATTAAATTCCCAAAGAGGATTATACCATCGGTCATCATGGGAAAGATGAAGCTTCTTCTCCTTGCGGCATTGGGATCGGTCCTGCTGATAATGGCGATCGTTAACATGATCACTTCGGCAATTTCATCCGCTCTGGGCGTCAATGTCGGCTTCGAGATCGGTTGCCTTATCTTTGTCGTGATCCTGATCGCAGCGGCAATACCGTGGATCATATTCGCGTCGAAGTTCAAGAATTACAGGGATATTAAAAAGCGAGAGGAGTACGAACTGAGAAAGAACTGCCCGGAGTGCGGAAAAGAGCTCGTTCTAAACAGGTTCGGAAGGTACTGCGAGCGGTGTAAAAAATACGACTGACCATTTACCAGAGGTCGTATCTTTCCTGTTTGGGCATGTTGAGTTCCCGGAAGTCCTCCGAATATTTCCAGTTCCTGAAGCTGAACTTCAATCCGGTGGGTCTGTTCTTTCCGATCTGGTTCCCTTCGGTCTGGACCTCGAACTGAACAGGAGGAGAGCCCATTCCGCCCCCGACGAAGAAGACCCCTACCAATGCAAAGATGATAGCGACAAATATCCAGATGCTGCATGCATAGCACACAGGGAGGTCCAAAAGCGTGCCGAAGATGCCAGCTGCCGCTAAACCCAGCAGGGGACCAAGAAAGATCACGATCAACTGCACCGGTGTGAAATTATGCCTCCTGTGGCATTTGGCGCAGTAGGGGACGTTCTTGAAACTCATGGTGGTTCTTGTCTTCGTGACAATGTAGTTGCCGGACTTGAAGTTCTGGGAGATGGTCCCGGTCTTCGTGGCCGGTGCCTCGCACATGACGCATCTGTTGGGCCATGCGACCTGCTCGCGATATGGAAGGTACACATGAAATGTGGGCAGCTTGGTGATCTTATTCTGGGGTTCATCGGTCCTCTGGTCCTTCTGTGGGTTGTAGTTCCATTCTCCCATGGGCCAGGAAATGAGATTTTCCTATTTAACTCGTTCAATGCTGGTTGCAGGAATATCTACTGAGTGGGGGGGTATCACTGATCCTCATCGTACATCGGACAATCGTCCAGATGCTCCTCCCACTCCGTCTCGTTGAAGTACTCCTCATGATATGGGCAATACTCCTCGTCCCCGTCGTAGTCCCTATGGCACGGGGGCTCCCATCCCTCCTCTCCGTTATCGTTGTAATATCCGCCGCCGCGGCATCCGCCTCCTCTGCCCATCCACCCGCCGTCCGCTATCTCGTCTATACCGAGAACTGCAAGCGACCCCGCTCCGACAAAACACGCAAGGATTGCTCCCGCGATGAAGAACTTGATAAATACCATTTGTTGATCTCCAGAGTTATCCATGAGGGCATCATGTATTAAATGAACCCGATAACCCCTTGACGGTCTTCCATGGTTTCCATTTGGATACCATGGGGAGAAATGGGAATTCTATCCTTATATAACCGTAAAGAATATTAATGACTTTTTGGTAGTTCTAATAAATTTAGGGAAGCCTAAAAGGTGAATTAATTGCTCGGACAGTACCTGCTGACCTTCAGGGAGGCCTTCGAGGCCATGCTTCTCATCTCCATCATACTTGCGTTTCTCATCAAGATCGACAGGAAGGACCTGAGACGGGAGGTTTGGATCGGGATCGGCATTTCATTGTTTTCGAGCCTTACGATCGGGGTATTGGTCCTAATAATGTTCTCCGGTCTCTCGGAAGCGGGAGAAAAGCTCTTCGAATCCGTTGCGGCTTTCACTGCTGTAGCGGTACTGACATGGGTCATCCTCTGGATGGCATTCAAGGGCAGGTACATGACCGGAGAGATAAAGGAAAAGGTCGGGGCCCAGGTGGAGAGGGGGACGAGGTGGGGGCTGGTCGGATTGGTGTTCATCCTCGTTTTCAGAGAGGCTTTGGAAACGCTTCTCTTTCTGACCCCGTTCGGGGTCGATGATCCTGTCGGGACCGTCGCAGGATTCGTCCTCGGGCTGATCTCAGCGGGTGTGTTGTCACTGCTCATATACAGATATGGTGTGAAACTCGATATCGGCAGGTTCTTCAAGTTCTCGTCGATACTTCTGATATTCCTTGCAGCGGGTCTTCTCGGATACGGGATGCATGAGCTGTTCGAGTATTTCGAGGAGGTTGGCACGTCGGTGGGGTGGCTCGGGGCGACCGCCTTCGATCTCGGGATCCCGGGAGGAAGCCTCTTTCACCACAATGGTATCATCGGATCCGTGTTCAAGGTGCTCTTTGGATACTCTTCAAAGATGGAATGGGGGATGCTTCTCCTACATTTCATCTATCTTCTCATTTTCCTTCCAACGGTGATCATCACCTATAGGCGAAGTACCCGGTCCGCTGAAAGGAGCACCGCTAGGAAAGAAAAGCACACCGTTCCCAATTGAATGGTTCCGTAAAAGATCCGTTCCAAAACCAATAACTATACTCAGGACCATGCTAATCGGGAATTCGCATGAGGAGAAGGACACAGGTGTTTATCGGCATCGGTGCCGTCGTCATCCTGTCAATGATGATCGTATCGGTCTTGATACTTCAATCACAAGGATCGGACGATGTCGAGGTAACGGTCGATCCAGTGGTCGTCTCCTCGGGGGCTGTATACAACATGTCAACGGTACACGATATCGATTGGAGGGACATCCACCATTCTTTCGAGAGGAACTATTCAAGAACGGCCACGGCAGAACTTCAATTGAAGATCATTACGATAATGCTCCAGAAAGCTGAGGACATCGGGGAAGACCCCCAGGAACTAAATGACTGCCTTTATTCGATCGCACACATCAAGGACAATGCAGACTGGAATATCCCATGCTACGCTGAACGAGCGTATTTTCAATTCTATGAGACACCTGATGGGTTCAAAGCGGATGAGAAATATGTAATGGAGCATCCGGAGATCGACTTCGGTCAGATACGTAATGAGACATGCTGGATCATAGTGTTCAATGTTCGTGCAAAGGGGGACATGGGGCACATCGATATCTACTGGATCTCCACGGAAACCAATGAACGTTTGTATTATGAAGGATGCGATTGAGCGACCCACTATCGAAATGGGATCTTGTATTCAAAATTTTTACAATGCTCAATAAGCCTACTAAATAGGAGTTAAAGAGAAAGATAAGTAAAGGATCAAGAAAGAAGTTCATCCATTCCGATATGATACCATTCATTTCTTTATCTTCTTCAGCTTCACCGCGGTGCCGAAGGCCATTATCTCCGAGGCGCCCCCCATTATCGCGGATGTCATGAAACGGATGTTGACCACGGCATCGGCTCCGAGCTCCTTTGCCTTTTTGGACATCCTGGAAAGAGCGATCTCCCTGGATTCGGACATCATCTCGGTGTACTCCTTGATCTCTCCGCCGACGATCGTCCTTAGTCCGGCGAGAATATCCTTACCTATGTGCTTCGCACGGACCACGTTGGCCCTCACAATGCCAAGGTCCTCAACTATCTCAAAACCTGCTATATTATCGAGAGTTGACAGTTTCATGGTCTCAGGTCCTCCTCTTTCACGTCCTCGTGCATCTCCTTATCGTCCCTCTTCATCTCCTTTATCAGGATGGGTATTATCGCGATCATCCCCACGACCATCATGAGGATCCCGAGCCCCATGACGGTGAGTCCCAGGAGAGGAAGTATCGCAAGGAATCCCCCGATGATCACCATCAGGATCCCCAGAGCGATGAACCAACCCCAGAAGACCTTGGGCTCCATGGACATGAATTGACATTGAGACTTTAAAATGATTATGAAAAAATCGGGAACTCCGGAGAGCTCCCTGTGGGGACCTTGAATGCACCCTACTTCTGTACCTGGGCCGCTCCGGCGATAACTGCCTCGACAGCCGCCATCGCGGCGGCCCTCTTGGCGCCCCCCTGCTGGGACTTCTTCTCCTTGTAGTATTCAACGACCTGCTCGAGGATGTTGTATCTCGGAATGAACGAGGTGGTGTAATCCCCTTTGACGAAGTTCGGGTGATCTAGCACGACCTCATGGAATGGGATGTTGGTCCGGACCCCGCCTATCTGCATCTCCCAGAGGGCCCTCTTGG
>JBLIRH010000032.1:0-24312 GCA_049472215.1 Thermoplasmatota archaeon
TTGCCTACCTTGAGGTCCAGAGGTTCGGAACGATAAAGATCGAGCTGAACCAGGAGAAGGCACCTATCGCCGTGGAGAATTTCATGAAGCTATGCAATCAGGGCTTCTATAACGGATTGACCTTCCACCGCGTCATACCCGAGTTCATGATACAGGGCGGGGACCCGTCAGGGGACGGGACTGGAGGTCCGGGATACACGATAGAAGGTGAGGCGGACAACGGTCTCACCCACGAAAGGGGAGCCCTTGCCATGGCAAAGAGAGGGGAAGACGTCAGGATGTCCGGCTCACAGTTCTACATCGTTCAGGCTCAGGGAGGCGCTCACCATCTTGACGGCCAGCACACCGTATTCGGGAAGGTCGTGACCGGGATAGAAGCGGTGGACGCGATCGCCAACACCCCCACCGATGCCAACGATAAACCGCTGACCCCCGTTCTCATCGAGAAGGCTTACATAGTCTACGAGTAGGCGAGACCTTTGATACCGATTAAATGACCTCGACGTTGAACAGGCCCAAGTTTCACTCTTCGGTGAAGGCCGGTTCAAGTGGTGTTGTCATCTTGAAATACACCAGGAGCCCCAGGGTCCCAAGGATCAATAGGACCAGGAAGACCAAGATGAGCAGACCCAGTGCGTTGATCCTACCTGTGCTTCCCTCATCAGGGATGAAGACGATATCTCCCAGGTCCCGTCTTTCGCCCGGATCAAGTTCCAATTCTATGAATTCTATATGGCTTCCCTTGTAGGTCAACCTCAATGAATGATGCCCCGAACTGGTCGTTATATTGAATGCTCCCGTTGACGGGTCGAATGGAACGTAACCATCATCCATCGTCAGTTCAAGCGCCTGGACGGAAATGTCCTTCCATAGTCTGATGGACCCAATTATCCAAGCCCTGTCCACTGTTGTGAGGTAGATCGGGGTCGGGACGATATCATTGCCGGCGAGGTCTTTCCCGGTCACGAAGAAACCATAGTCTGTAGCATAGTTCAGGTCCCAATTCGAAGTGAATATGGCTATGTCCCATCTGCAAATGGTGGATCCTGTGGTCAGGTCCGATGTGATCTTGACGGACCCTTCATCCATCGGTTCAGAGAAATGAATGGTGATCTTGGGATCTATTTCGATGGGTGAACTTCCGGGGAGGAATCCCAGGATATAAGGACGCGTTGCATCGACCGTGAACCACACGGTCCTTTCCACGGAGTTACCGGCGGGATCATAGCACTTAAGTGTCACTCTATGGTATCCATCCTTAAGGTCGTAGAACGTATGAAATTGGGCGATACCTTTCTCGAACCACCCTTTATCGTCTATCTTGATCCTGTGGTATTGAGCCATAGTCCCGTTGTCGGCCGAAGACCACCTTACCGTAACGGTCCGATCGTTAAGCAGGTCTCCGGGGTCCGGATAGAGGAGGGTCATTTCAGGATCGACCCTGTCAACAATGAGATGGATCTCTCCTCCGTGACCATGATTGCCGGCATTGTCAACAGCGACAAGGGAGATCGTGTATTCTCCTTCAGCCAGATCGGTTAAAAGGAAATGGTCAGTGATATCAAGTATCCTTACCTCATCATTTATGGTCAACCTTAACTCAGAAAGTCCGCTGACCCTGTCGCTACAGGTCCATTCGAGAAGGAAATCGGTCGTATTAATGGCGGAATCCCCGTTTTTCAATCTGATCTCCGGATCTGTGAGATCGACCCCGAATTCGATCGTTTTCATTGCTGTATTATCGAAGGTGTCCGAAGCGATCATGGTGCCATGGTACCACCCTTCTTCGAGTTCCAAATGGAAGTATCCGGAGGGTATTGGGTGAAAACCCGGGAGGAGAAATTGGACTTCATTGAGCTTGCTCCATTCATCCCTGATGTCGCATTTTATCGTGACCCTTTCTTTGTTCATCCAGGTGTAAGGAGTTGGAGAGAGGAATTCTATCATCGGCCCTTCAAGGTCCATTATGAAATTCACCTCGGATAATCCCCAGTTCAATGCTTCATCGCAGGCAGAGATCTTCACTTGATGATGGCCCGATGAGATATTGGTAACTGTAATGCTTCCTTCAAGATCAGTATAGTTGGTAAGTATCAGTGTTCCATCGATCTCGATCCTCGTATCGATCACGCCGTGGAGTGTATCCCGGGAGGACCATTCGATCAGGACTGCCTGGTATCCGAAGACCTCATGATCGTAAGGGGAGGCGATATCCACTTCAGGTGGTTTCCCATCGCATACTTCGGATATCAAAGCTGAATATGATCCAGGTACGATGGTTCCCGAATGTTCAGATACGGCCTGGGGGATAACCAGATAATAATACAATGTTCCATGGAAGGTATCCACATCGATGAAGGGTTCGACTCCGGAGGTGTTCCCCACCTCCACGAACTCAGATTTATATGTGGACCTTAGGACCTTGGCGTTTTGGACCTTCAGATATGGTGAAGATCCAGCTGTCCACTCGATTACGATGGTGGACCGGACCGAGCTGCATGATGCTTCAATGGTCTTAACATGAGGAGAATATGATAATGGTAACGAGTCCATGAGACTGTATCCCTGGACACTCACTCCGGAATCAAGATATCCGTCCCAATTCTCATCTTTACCTGTGACGTCGTTGAAGTAGTTGTTCAGGAAATTTGGAACAGGGTAGTATGGGGAATCATAGAGCATCTGGCAGGTCTCATACTCATCCAATGTAACTGGTCCATTGTTGTCGATAAAAGAATTGTTGTTCATGACTGTCTGGCTATCGAATCCGATCCAAGCCCCGTAATATCCATTACCTATGAACAGGTTCCAGCAGAAGGTGGATGGAATGCTGTCGGTGAGGGCATGCAAGCGCATCCCAACATAATTATCAACGAAAGTACAATTTTCCACTGCAGACGAGTATGTATCATAGTAAATCCCATAACCTGTATTTTCAAGGAATTCACAATCCTGCACTGTGATCTTTCTGTTGTTGGAACCGGAAGAATCGGAATACAATCCATGCCTATTGCGGATGAAACTGCAATTGGATATGCTCATTCCTTGGCAAGCTTTGAAATTGATCCCGTCATACAAGTTGTCGACGAAAGTACAATTCTCGAACCGAAGAACCTGGCAATACTGGATGAGGACCGGAGAATACTGATGGGAGAAGGTCTGGTTTTTAACAATAATGTACCTTGACCCGTATGCTATTATCTGACCGATCATGCCTTCGTAGGTCTTTTCACCAAACCCGTCATTGTCAAGGTAAACGAGCTCCCCTCCATTCACAGTATTATTCTTGATCGTGTGGCAATTCAGCTGATAGGAAAAGAATATCGAAGAGTTCGAGATAATATTCCCGGTAATGGTCAGAGGACTTGCAGCGAATCCCATGGCATCAATGGCTTTTCCGTTGACGTCGATCCGGTTGTTAATTATACTTCCTTGATAGGATCGATCTTCGATCCCAATATATGAATTCGAGATCGAATTGTTCTCGATGACGTAATCGATCGAGTTCAAAAGGTAGATCGACCTGTATCCACCGCTTATTGTGCAGTTATCGATCATGAAACGGCTGCAGGACCAGAACGATAAAGAAGAAAGTGATGACAGTCTATTTATTCTCAGGCCTTGGGAATCAACAAGAAGGAGTTGGGTGGTGTTCGAAGGGAGATCTTGAACAGGGCCAATAATATTTTTCATGAAGATGATCGGGCCTCCGTTCAATGTATTGTTCTCGATCACGGCGTTTTCATAGCTGGAACCTTCGAAATCTATACCATTTTTCAGCAAGGTATTGTTGCAGATCCTTGTGGGTTCGGCGTAGGGACTGGTGGTCCCAAGAAGAATACCCGACCGGTTCGAAATGATCGTATTATCAGAGACTTCGACGGAATGGTCCCAAACAAAGATCCCCCCTGATCCGGAGATGACGGTATTATTGCGAATGGCAACAAAAGGGAGAGGGAAATAACCACTCTGGAAACTCAATCTGATACAATCGTATCTCGAGGTGATCCTGTTATCCTCGATCAATGCATTCGTCCCCACACCTATCGGTGACTGGTCGAGGACGTTCCTGCGAATCACGGTCATTCCCTGTTGATCGTTATTGCCGGCGATGATATCCGATCCTCCTTTTAGAATATTATTCTCGATCGTCACTTTCCCAGTTGAAAATAATATGGGTGAATTATTGAAGCTGCAGTTCGTTATCGATACTGTCGTGATGAAGTTTTTCCTATCTATCCAGATCCCGTATTGAACGTTCTTACCAAGGAATCTCGATCCATTGATGGATATTCTCTCCGAATCATAGATCTCGATCTGATAGACGGAATTGTTTTCGAAATGTGAATCATCGATGATTATGTCCGGTCCGCATTCTCCAATGGATATTCCAACTTCATTATCAAAGAAATGACAGGACCTGACCGTTAAATTGGTCACATTCTGTATGTTGAGCCCTGTTCCCTTGCCGTAATAGATCGAATACGAAGTGTTCGAAAATGTGCAGTTGTCGATCAGAACATGTTTTGAAATATCGACGATGTCCATGCAGAATTCATAGTCTTTCGCATCTATCGAGAGGTCTTTTATCGAAACCGGATCTTCCTTTGATCCGTTGCCCGACCATCCGTTAATGGAAGCCTGGTAAAGCAGGTCATCATCTCCGGTGATCGAAATCATTGGATCATTTCCTCGTCCACGTTCGGTTGTTTCCCGGGAGGATGCTGCAACAAACGTTTCAAGATATCCCGTCGCTTCACCACTATGTTCTTCTGGGATTACATGGAGTAGCAATGTTGAAAGGATCATCAAGGACATCCATTGTATCCTCATCGAACTCCCCGCTGGAAATTCAGGGAACACGGATTAAATAAAGTTTTCCACTTCAGGAGCCTATACGTTTCAGGACGATCCCCACTGTGAATGGGCTTTGTCCTTGCCCTTTACATAACTCTCGGCGGCAAGCGCTGCTTTGCACCCTTCACCGACGGCGAGCGAGATCTGTCGTACTTTCCTGCAGGTCACGTCACCGACCGCAAATATCCCGGGAAGGGATGCTGACATGTTCTCATCGACCGCTAGGCAATTATTATCACCCTTTTGAAGGTCATCCACCAGGAACTCGACCCCCGGCTTGCTCCCCTGCAGGTAGACGAAGATCCCATCGGTCTCGAGTTTCTCCTCGCCATCGGGTCCGTCCAGGACCAGGGCCTCCATCGATATCGAGCCTGTGATCCGTTTCACCTTCCTGTCCTTGATCGGGACCACTTTCTCGAAACCGGATAGACGCTCAAGTTCTTCGTCATCGATCTTTCCTGTGGGTGATATGAAGAATATCTTCGTCGCGTACTTTGAAATGAGGTCCAGCTCCTCAATGACGCGGTCGACCTGTCCGGTAACAGCTACGGTCTTTCCTTCGAAGAAGGCACCGTCGCAGATGGCACAATATGCGACCCCTCTCCCTTGAAATTCCCTCTCTCCCTCCAGCGAAGGTTCCCTGCCCATCGAACCCGAGGCGATGATCACCGTTTTCGACCTGTACTTGGCACCGGGAGTCGCCACGAGCTTGATATCCTTGCGGAAATCCGTGTAGACGACCTTGTCCTGAACGAAAACAGCTCCAAGGTTCTCTGCCTGTCTCCTCATCCTCTTGAGAAGCTCCTCGGCTTTGACAGGTTCCGGGAAACCGGGAAAATTAGCCACAAGATGTTTTCCCCCCATCGCCCCCTGTCCGATATCCTTGTCGATCACAAGAGTGTCGAGCTTCCCCCTCGACGCGTAAATGGCTGCAGAGGTGCCTCCGGGACCTCCTCCTATGATTATCACGTCATGGATATGCGGAGATGTTTCATCGGTCATTGACAACCCACGTGGGAATGCT
This sequence comes from Thermoplasmatota archaeon, assembly GCA_049472215.1. Classification (GTDB taxonomy): domain Archaea; phylum Thermoplasmatota; class Penumbrarchaeia; order Penumbrarchaeales; family Penumbrarchaeaceae; genus JAFGLL01. The sequence continues at coordinate 5,882 of JBLIRH010000032.1, forward strand.
AGACCGGGAAAGGTAAAATAGTGTTCTCTTGAACTGTTCAGGTACCTGGTCAGGATTTCTTTTTGATAACGACGGTAACGATGTCCCCGTCCTTCAGCTCATGGTACATCCCGACGGTCTGACCGGGGTATTTTGCCGAGGGTCCCCAGACGTTTGCATAGCGGAAATTCTCAACGAAATCCCGATGGAGATGCTCGCAAATGGCCCTGACAGAGGACCCATTCAATATGACGAGAGGCTCTTCCATGTCCGCAGGTTCGCCCTGGGGTTTAAGGTAGATCCTCATGAACCCGAGTGTCTCGTATAGCAGTCTTCTGAGCCTCTCCACCCCCTGGTTCTTCGTGACTGAAAGCTTCAGGTAATCTCCGAAGACATACTTCCTGATGTTCTTCTCCACTCCTTCGTAGCTCTGGTCGTACTTGTTCACCACGGTGACGCTAGGAATGTATACCCTGTTGCCAGCAAGAAAATCGACCAGCCTGTCCGGCTCGACATCTTCCCTGAAGACGATGGTTCCGGAAATCAGGCCGTATGCCCTTACTATTTCGATTATCTGTTCCTCCGTCATCTTCCTGAGCGGCAGCGTGCTCCTGACGATGAGACCCCCCCTTTCGGAAGGGGTGAAATGGATGTCGGGAGCCCTCTGGTTCAATCGTATGCCTGCATCGTAGAGCTCCCTTTCAAGGACATCGATGCGGAAATTGAAGACATCACCCATCAGAAGGATGATGTCAGAGTTCCTAGCAGCGGCAATGACCTCCTTTCCTCTTCCCTTGCCTTTGGATGCCCCCCTGATGATGCCGGGCATGTCAAGGATCTGGATCTTGGCCCCCTCGTATTCCATTATCCCGGGGATCACATCAAGGGTGGTGAACTGGTACTCGGCCACCTCTGACCTGCTCTTCGTGAGGGCATTCAGAAGGGACGATTTCCCCACCGATGGGAAGCCAACCAGAGCAACGGTGGCGTCACCGGCCTTTTTGATGTAATATCCTTTTCCACCGGTCGAAGATTTGGCCCTGTGCAACTCGAGCTGTGCCCTGAGTTTGGCCAGTTTAGCTTTGAGCTTTCCGATGTGGTGCTCGGTGGCCTTGTTCTTCTGGGTGTTAAAGATCTCGTCCTCGATATCCTTGATCTGCTCTTCGATGGTGGCCATTTGCTATGCTCCGGTACCGCTCATGCTTGATGCTCATCATGTATATGTGATATTAAAAGATTAAATAATGGGAAGGGTCGGAACGGCCCTTCCCATTTTTCCATATTTCATTACTGCTGCGGTTGATTTGGCGGTCGCTGCTGTGGCTGCCCCGGGATCGGAGGTCTTATCGGTTGCGGCATCCCCGGTTGTATCGGTTTTGGCTGCATCGGTGGCTGCTGCCCCATTGGCATTGGTCTCATCGGGGTTGGTGTCATGGGAGCTGGCTGCAAAGGACCACCAGGTGCTACCTGTCCGGGGATTATAGCGCCATGATGATAGAGAGGAGCCCTCGGCGCTCCTTCTTCCGCCGGTGCTTCAGCAGGTGCTTCCTCCGGTTCCGGGATCTCGGATTCATATTCGGTACCCTTCAACCAGATCGCGAACTCCTCGTTCAGGCTCTTCAGGGCCCTCTCCTTTCTCTCCTCCAGGTCTTTCTTTGCAGCTTCGATGGCCATATCCTGCCCCTGCCATCCCGGTGGGATATCGATCTTCATCTCGGCCAGGACCAGGTCATGCTCCTTCAGATAATCGTCGAGACCCGTGATCGGGACAGCCTCATGGGACTGATAACAGGAGTTGCAGTATGCGTTCTTGGACAGCTGGACCTGAGTGGCACCGCAGTCGCATGTCCAGGTAGGCAGGTTGGTATAGATGGGCTCCATGGTCTGGATGTCCTTCCTTCTTTCCTCGTACTGCTCCAGCATTTGTTTCTGCTGCGACCTCTTACCACTCATGAGCACGAAGATCACAACAACTATCGCCACCAGGAACACCAGGATCAGAACAGGGATCAGGATGTATCCCAGGATCGACCCTTGCTCCTCCTCGGGTTCAACAATGAAGGTGACCGTCCATGGGTCCGAATCCTCACCCTCATCATCCCATACGGTGAGGGTTATCCTGTATTCGCCGGGGTCGGTGATCTCGAGGTCCCATGATCTGAAGTTCTTCTCGATATACTGTCCGCCCGGGGTTGATATGTTCCACTTCCATATCAGCTTGTTGAAGCTTGTCCAATCGTCGTGTGCAGTTCCAGTGAAGAAGACGATATAGGCATCGGCCTCGTTGATGGTCTTCGATCCGCCGTTGGTGAGATTGAAGTTCTCCTCGTTGATATCGATGTTGATCTGGTCTATGACCGGTCCTTTGTTCTTTCCAGTCGTATTGACCTTGATCGAAGGGTGGATACTTCCGACGTTGCCGGTTAGGTCTACAATGCTGATGTTGACCCAGTATTCGCTTCCCCTTTCAAGACCCTCGATGACCCAGGAGGTCGTGAACCTGTTCTCTATCTGGTATTTTCCCGATCTCTTACCTGTAAACTGGAGCCAGTAGTAGTTGAAGTCCTGTACCTGCTCCTCGGTGATCGCCGTCCAGCTTATCGTGAAGTTGTATAGGTTCTGCTCCGTACTCCCGAAGTTCTGAATGGGATACGACGGCGGAGTGGTATCGGACTGGTTGATGGGTCTGTCGCCGTCGACGTTGTTCTTGTCAAGCTCCCTGTTCTCCACAAGGTCGAAGTCCACAGTGGTGACCACGGCATAATAGTACTTGCCGTCCACGAGAGGCTCCCCTTCGAACTGGGATATCTCCATGTTGTTGTCCCTGATATCCCTTCTCACGGAATAGGGCTCCATCCCTGCCAGGTCAACTATAGGTTCATCGGAGAAGTAGATGTTGTACTGCCAGAAGCCGACCGGATTTCCATCCGATGTCTCCATGGTCTGCAGCTGCTGGAACCAGCTAAGCTGGAGTACACCCCCTCCGTCATTCCCCTTGTCCTGTAGCGATACGCCCCTGACCTGGGGCGGAACGTCCCCTTCCTCTCTGACGGCGATTGTCTTGACACCTCTTGCTGTGTTGTTCGCGGGATCTACATCCTCGATGATGTGCCTGTTGTAATCCTTCACAAGGACGGTGAAGGAATATTCAAAGGCTTGTGATATCGTGGTTCCGCCAATATCCTTTATGATCAGTTCGGTGGTCGAGATGTCGGTGATGGTGGTTATTTTAACAGCATCATCGATCTTGTTGTAGGAGTATTCCCTTCCAAATATCTGGTATTCGACGAACTTCTGGTCATTGGTCCTTGACCATGTCAACCTGATCTGGTGACCGTCGTCCCCGTAGTTCTCCGCATTGACGTTCTTGATCATCGCAATGGCGGATTCGTTGTCGTTGATGACGGTCTCCTGCGGGCTCCACTGGAGTATCCCGCCGTGCTGATGGAGCCAATTGACCCCGAGAACCGCTGCAGAGTAATCCTGTCCGTCTTTCAGGTCAACCTTGTTCCCGGTCTCATCAAGGTAGAAGGTGACATCCAGTGATCGGTCCAGGAAAGTTTCGTAATCATCTACTCTTGTCAAAATATGGTCCGGCTCCTCGTCGAAATCACTGATATTGCCGAGTGGTTCTGTATCGATATAGATCCAGTACTCGGTCAGGTCCTCCGGGTGGATCATGGAGGCCTCCGGGTCCCATCTGACCGAGAGGGTCCCGCCATCATCATCGACGACATCATAGAGGATCGTTTCCATTTCCGGAGGGACCTCCGGCCTTCTCCAGTAAGTTTCGACCTCCACCACATTGGATATCGGACCGACGTTCCCGACTTCGTCCTCGGCCCTCAATGCGATGGTATAGTTCATCATCTTCTTGAGGACGATTCCGTTGGGATTGGTCCTAATGTTGATCTCCCCGATGATATAATCGTTGGTTCTGGTGAAAGGTGTCTCGACATCATTGAACTGGATTATCCTGTAAATTACCGTCTTGCCGGTCGAAAGGTTGAACTCATCACCTTCTTCGTTCATGTCATACCAGTTTTCCTCCGTGATGGTATTTCCCTTTCCTTCCCTGATTGCGATATAGAGCTTCTTCACCTTGCCCAGGGTATTCAGGAATCCTTCATCCTCCTCGGGCCATTCGAAGGTGAACTTGAATGTTCCCTCATCAAGGTTGTTGCCGGGAGCTCCTGTCGCAGAAACTATTTCCGGAGCGGATGGTTTGACCCCGTCCACCACGGGTCCTGTAATTATCCCTCCGACCGATCTGACGATATCGCGGGAGCCCCTGACCGCTCTGGTCCTAGCATCCATGTAAAGGGGTTTGTTGGCAGTGGTCTTATCAAGGATCGAGTTGGGCAGCTTCGTATCCACTGCGTATATCACACCAGCCGTATGGTCGGTTCCGGCAGACTGGTTCAATCGGTAGGTCTTCAACGGCTGGGTGCCGTCTTGGTACTGATATACCGTGATCTCGACCCATGAAGGCTTGTCTCCCTCGGGGTCCGAATAGTTTATGCTGAGCCTGAAGATCGTATCTAGGTTTCCGGTTGGTTCATCGAAGGTCAGCTGTTTGATCATGGGAAGCCGGTTCCTCCTCATAATTTCCAGCTTGCCCGTGTCTCCCGAGCCGTGGTAAGGTGATGAGGCCAATATTCTGATATCATCCTCGGTCGAGCCACGGTATTGTACCTCGCAAAGAGCATATCCAAGATTGTTCCCTGCCGCATCGCCGTAAAATTTCGATCTGGCGTTCGTCGCGTTCACGACAGCGCCGTAATCCCAGAAGGAAAAAAGAGCTCCTGAATCGGTCATTGTGGTTCCCGTAACGTTATCGTATCCAGGAGCTCCCACTGTTATCGTTATCGGAGATGCCCCTGATATCATCGTCCTGTCCGCATACCATCCGAACCGGTCCCCCGCATTTATCCCTGTGAACTCATGGTCCGGTCCAATGGTCGTGCTGAGAGTGATCTGGATCGAAGATGTCGTACCGAAGAAAAGGTGGGCGTGTCCGACGAAGTTTTCAAAAGGCGCACCCACGATGAAATCCTCCTCCGGGCTGGGGCTGATATCGCCAACACCCCTCACGAACCACCCGAACCTAGAGTTGGGCCTTCCGTGGATGAAACCGTCCATGTTGGAAGAAGGTATCACCGGTATCTCGATCAAGATGTTCTTGCTGTACTGGATGTGAAGAGCACCGTTGTCCACATTGCCAGTGGTGTAGAAGTACGGGTCCCCGATCCCCAGGTCATCGCCGTTGATATCACCGTTGATGTTCCCGAGGTTCGCAACCGTGAATCCGAACCAACCGTTGTTCTGTTCACCCTGGAAGGTGAGGTTCGCCAGGGTATTATTGACTCTCGTGATGCCATTCGAGTTCAGGTAGGTCAGGTTGAAAAGGAATACCGCCCCGGTCTTGACATTGGTTCCTGCCGAAGGAAGGAAATGTTCATCACGGGGAGCCCCCACGGCCGCGTAGATGTTCGTTGTGTTGCCGTAGTCTATCCCCGCGACACCATGCCCGAACATATCGCCCGCGACGCCCTCAAGAACGATGTTCGCACTTGCGTAGGTGATCGAACCAGATGAGCCGCCTTTGAAAACATAGGCCTTGGATGTGGCAGGAGCCCCTATAATGAGATCATCCCTTCCGTTCCGGTCGTAGTCCCCAAGGCCGGCGACCGACCAACCGAAGTTGCTTGAAGTGGGGCCGGTGATCCTTAGATTCGGGGATGAGATGGAAAACCCGCTTGAGATCGGCCCGTAAAATAGATAAACCGTATTCATTGCGGGAGCCCCGATCGCATAGTCGTCCCTGCCATCATTGTTCAGGTCGCCTACATTGGTGATGTTCCATCCGAGTTTCGCATTGTTCGTAGTTCCTGTTGTTCGATCCATGACCTGGAGGTCTTCGTTCCCCGTGACCCCGACAGGCACGATGACCAGCAAAGCGATGGCAAAAAGTATGCCAAGCTTTCGTACGGTATGGTCGTTCGATCGATCGTTCTGAGAGAAAACTTTAGTCATTTGACTCCCCCTTAACCGGTGTATCCGATGGGCATATCCATAGAGTGGTTTCAAAAGGCTGGATTGGTATATATTATTTGCTTTGTACAGTTTTTACAGTACATGGCCAGCAGCAGTTTCAGACATTCGTTTCAATACCGAAAACCTTTGTCGGAAGGTCTATCATGAGCCTCGAATGCCTGTCTTTATCTATGATACCATGCTGGTAGGCCCATCGGACCTTTTTAGGGACAGTATCCGGGGGCATCACGACGTTCGGTCTGGACGGATCATCAACAAAGTCCGTTTCCAGAAGGTGGTCATATTCAGATTCCAGAAGCAAGCTGAGGTTCTCCCGTCTGCACTGGATGGAAAGTGAGATGCCGAGATTATGTTCCGGGGCGATAAGGTCCGGACCGGAATAATGCTTGATCGCCTTCACTCTCGGGAATGACACCCTGTCCATGAGCGACGCCAGATGTTCCATGAGTCCGGGATTGGAATGATACGATTCAGTATGGAGGACCACCGGACATCCGACCGCTCGCGCCCCGCGGAGAACGTAGCTCAGGACATCATCGCATGCCTCCTGGACCTCTTTATCCACATCGAAATGAACCCTTCCCACCTCACCGATCCCGAGTGCTTCCCCCTCCTCGACGAGTTTAAGGGATTCTTCGACCGCCCTTATCTGCAGATCGAAAGCTTCCTCGAGGCCTTTTTCCTTCGCTAGGTAAGGAAGCTCTCCAGGATAAGGGCCTATGAAACACCAGGATCCGGCACCGACCTTTCTGGCTGACCTGCAAAGATCCATGGTCGTCTCGAATGACCGGCGGTAATCCCCGATATCCTTGACCGGGAGGTTATGATACGGTTTGTGGATGATCATTAGGTGGGTCCCTCCGGAATGGAGGAATCTCCTGACAGCATCGAGATTGGACCCTGCAGGGTCAAGATGAATATGCGCATCCAGAACGGGGAGTCCCTCGATCATGGGACCATCTCATGACTTCCGATTGATCCTGGCCTCGACCATCTGCAGGCTGGAGACCGCATCCATCAGGTTCTGCGCCCCTCTGGAGATAACCTTCCCTTCCGGGAATATCAAGACCTCGATACCGCTTGAACCTACCCTGAGAATGAATCCCGGCAGCTCTGACGGATCATAGATGACACCGTCGTCCTTGAACTCCTCGTAGACCTCTTTGGGATCTATCCTTGAATCCAGGGAGAAGGATGCGACGACCTCCTTGACACGAAGCGGCTCTGTGACAGCAAGTGCTACTCCCTTTTCCTTCAACATGGCAAGGGTCGTGCTCATGACGGTCCTTAACTTTTCCTCGGAGGTAAGACCATGTAGCTTCATGGTTCCGTCCCCGAGTAAGAATATGTCGGCTTTCGGATCCTTGTTCTTCAACATGATCCCGTTGAAGGTTGAGGCCTGGTATGAGGCCCCATCGACCTTTCCGGCGATCTCCTGGAGGTCGATGTTCCCCGAAAGTTTGCATGATGCTATCATGTTCTCGATAACGACCTTCATTGAGCATACCTCATGTGATTGGGCAATAGGTGATTGTGGGAATGACCATATAAATCCTTTTCAGGTATCCACAGATAGACAGTTCAATCTCCTGCTCGCTGGGTGGACAGGAACGTTCTGAGGTCTTCCCTTCTTTGCTCTTCTTCGTCCCCCATTCTGAGGATGAACCTGAGGTTCCAGCAGTAGGGATCGAAGAATTGATTGTTGTACTGATGGACCTTCCCCCTGATCTCCATGTGGCAATGGGAGCAAAGGATGCCCGAGGACTCGACAGCATCTTCGAGCTCCAGGGAAACCGCAGCCTCAAGCATCGGATCAGGAAATATCAGCACCATCACCATCCATTCGGACCCAATCCTGCCTCTCCTCACTGTAGCGCTCGAATCCGTGCTTATCGAACCTGATCCCGCATTTCGGTTCCGTACATCTATACCTGACATCCCTGTCTTCTCCGGCCCCAAGGGTCACCGGCAGGAGTCTTCCTTTACCGCAGATCGGGCATGTGATATACCCCAAGGTCTCACTCATATGGGTCCCTTCTTCGGTTCGAGAAGGACCATCACGTTTGTATTATATTACATCGACTGTCCCATCCAGACATCTTTCCTGTCCCCGTTTCAATGAAAAGGTTTTTAAATTAAATCAGCATGGGATGGAAGAGTTGACCCCCGTGGTGTGAATCATGTTCTGTCCCAACTGCAAATCCCTGCTTCGACCAGATGGTGAGAACCTCAATTGTTCGAGATGCGATTTCCAAAGACCGATCGATGAGAGCGTACAATCCAAGACCAAGATCGAGTTGGAGAACGACCTCAAGGATGTTCCTGTCTTCAACGATCTTGATACCATGCCTATCGATGATACCCAGTTCTGCCCAAAATGCAAGAACAAGGGTGCATACTGGCACATGAGACAGACCAGGTCAGCTGACGAGGCCACGACTAGGTTCTACAGGTGTACAAGCTGCAAGCATACATGGCGCGAGTATGCTTGATGAATATGTGGATGAAATCATTTTTACCAGGTCGTACCTACGGTCCATATGGACGGGGCAGGAATTGACCAAACCTTCGGAGATACTGTGAGGGAGGGAAAGGTCTCACTGAGGGTTTCCCCCACCGGGGGAGACAAAGGGCCGGGATCGAAAGGGGGGGTATTCTTCAACCCAGCAATGGTCCAGAACCGTGACCTCTCCGTTGTCCTGGTTGATCTTCTTTCCGAAAATGGTCTTTTGCCCGGTAAAGAGAAGCGAGTACTGGACGGCCTGTGTGGCTCCGGTGCAAGGGCCATTCGGTTAAGTGTCGAGACCAGGCTGTGTTCTGACGGGGTGAGGATCGTGGGAACTGACCTTGATCCGGCATCCGTGGATTCGGCGAAAGTAAATGCCGGTCTAAATGAAGCCGAGGTTCATTTTCTGCGATCGGACCTGAACGCTCATCTTATACGGGAGAGGTATTCCTACCTGGACATCGATCCGTTCGGATCCCCGGTACCCTTTCTTCAGAACGGAATTTGCGGGACCCTGAACGGGGGTTTCCTCGGGGTCACAGCTACCGATACGGCAGCTTTGACAGGTTCCGTTCCAAGGGTTTCTATTAGAAGATACGGAGCCGTCCTCAGAATGACCCACTCTTATCAGGAAATGGCTTGCAGGACCTTGATGGCTTACATAGCAAGAACGGCAGCAACCTTCGAAAGGGGAGTTGAACCGGTTCTCTTCTATTCGTCTGACCATTTCATAAGGGGATATGTACGTATACATAAAGGTGCAAGGAAGGCGGACCGCTCGTTGGAACATTTGAATTGGATCAGGGTTCCGGATCCTGGACCTCCGGTCCTGATGCCAGGGGGGCAAGGGGATCTCGGACCGGTGTGGACCGGCCCCTTGGAGGACCCGGATATCCTAAACGGTCTGAGGGGAAAATTATTCGATGAAGAAAAGTGGGAATATCTGGAGAGCCGGAGGAACCTGCAAGCCATGATCGATCGTTCGATCACCGAACATGGGCTTCCTATCCTTGGCTACGATCTGAATTCACTTGCCAGCCACCTTGGGACATCCCCTCCGTCAATGGAGAAGGTATTTTCGGAACTGGGATCCTTGGGACGGATCACCTCCAGGAGCAGGTTCTCCCCAACTATATTTAAAACGGATGCGTCCAGGGAAGAGGTCCATGAGATCTTTCTAACGAGGGGGAAATAGGATGGTCCAGGTAGCTGCCAGATCGATAGAAGCAAGGATATTGAAGGTACTTCTGGAGAAGTACCCGATAGATTCCGATGAGGTGTCAAGGGCGACGGGTCTATCCAAGAAGGAGGTGGAGAGGGTCCTGAAGGGGATGGAGGCCAGGGGCTGGGTCCAACTTGAAAGGCTTCCCGACAAGACCTTCATCAGGATGAGAAGGTTCGATTTCACCTTCCTTGGAAGGGACGAGACCCAGAGGAAGGCCGTGAAACACAAGGGAAAGGACAGGAAGAAGAAGAGCATCAAGGAGAAGCTTCTCAGAGACGAGCATGATGATGAGATGATGTATGCTTAAATTATTAAGAAAAATATGGCGCCGGGGGCCGGATTTGTCCAGCCGAAATAATCTTAAAGAACAAGGATTTCTTATTTGGCGGACTTTGATGTTAAGATCCAATAATGACCATTTCCTAAGCATCAAAGAACAAGTTCAAATCCGCCCCCCTCGAAAATAATAAAAATATGGCGCCGGGGGCCGGATTTGAACCGACAAGGGTTGCCCCAGCGGTTTTCGAGACCGCCGCCGTACCAGGTTGAGCCACCCCGGCGCTTGTTTGCGTATGCTACCAGTTTGGCTCAACCTGGAGTGGTCCGAAGGACCACATTACCAGGTCGGTGTGTCGAAGACACGCCATTCCGTGAACGGAATTCCCGAAGGGAATTGGGTTCTGAGCCATCCCGGTAACAAAACTGGGAACACAACCAAGCAATCATGTTTCCTAAAAAAGGGTTTCGGTTCAAATGAAACCGCTGCCGTCACGGAGCTCAAGGAGCCTTTCCCTTACGATCTCGGCCTGGTGTCTGGCCCCCAGGGTCTTGAACAGCTGATAGGCCTCGTCGAAATAACCCTTCGCATCCTCGTATCTGCCGGCCTTGATGTAGTTCTCACCCAAGCTGGCCTTGGCTCTGCCTATTTCATACTGCAGCCCTAGGTTCTCGAACATCGTCAAGGCCCTGATGAGTAGTGTCTCCGCCTCATCGAACCTCTGCTCAAGGGACCTGACGTTTCCAAGGTACATGTAGGCTATGCCAAGGCCTACCCGGTCGTCGCGGTCCTTCATTGCGTCCTCGCAAAGATCGAAGATCCTCGAGGCATCCTTGAACCTGCCCTGAACTCCTCTGAGGTAGATGAGATTGATATTAGGCCACCAGAAATCATGCCTGCCCTTTTCCTTGGCCTTCGCAAGTGCCATTTCGAGCATCTTTTCGGCTTCATCAAGTTGCTGGTCCTGTATATGGATCCCGCCGATATTGGAATATCCGATGGATGCTTCCAGCATGTTCCCGGAGGTTTCCAGGTGGCGTATGCCGCGATTGTAATAATCGAGGGCCTTCTTGGAGTCCCCCCTGTGGTTGAAAACGTTGCCTATGTTAAGATACAGGGCGCCTATGGTGTTCAGATCGTTATCGATCTTGGCATACTGCAGCGATTTGGAGAACATCTCAAGCGCCCTCGGATATTCTCCTGTCCTCCAGTGGACATAACCAAGACCCATGAAGGAATTCGCCACCACCTCGGAGAAACCTTTATCCTGTGGAGTTCCCGCGACCTCCTGGAAAAGCTTCACGGCCGGTTCGAAATCTCCCCGGAGCTTGTAGACCTCGCCCATTAGAAGCTTGGACCTTGCGATCTCCAGTGGCATTCTGAGTACCGTGGCAAGGTTAAGGGCCTTTTCTGCGAAATCCAGAGACCTGTTCCAGTCACCTATCTGGAGGCAGAGGTCCGAGATCTCCAAAAGAACCTCCATATGCTGGACCTTGATGGAATCGGACTGGGGAAGCCTTTCGATGCAGTCAAGGACCATATGCAGATATTCCAGCGCCTTCTGGGGTGAGATCTGCTGGTAATAGGAAGAGGCTTTGGTAAGGAAGAACAGTGCCTTCTCGAAATCTTTTCCCTTGTAATAGTGAAGAGCTATGTTCCCCCAGACCGTGGGATTGGTCGAGTATTTCTCCTCAAGGACCTTACCCATCTTCAGGTGAAGGAACCTCCTCCTGGAATGGTTCAGCTCGGTATAGATGACCTCCTGGATGACGGGATTCTCGAACTCGTAGCTCTCCTCCTCCTCCATCTCCTTGAGGAACTTGGCCGAGACAAGCTCCTCGAGGGCCTCCAGGATGTCCTCTTCCCTCATTTCCAGGGCATTCTTGATGATATCGAAGGTTATCTTTGGACCTGAAACGGATGCCAGCCGGATAACGTTCATGGAGTTGCCTTTGAGCCAGTGTATTCTTCGCAGTATGACATCCCTCAGGGTGGATGGCAGCGATATGGTTTCGGGATCGATCGTGTCTGCCCAGTCAGGCTCCGATGGATCGATGATGCCTCTCTCTAAAAGAGAGTAAAGTATCTCCTCGACAAAGAACGGATTCCCATTTGTACGCTTGAACACCAGGTCGCTGAAAGCGGGCGGGACCTTGTCGATGCTCAGAATGTTCTCGATAAGTGTATCCGTCTCCTTCCTGTCGAACCTTTTCAGTTCCATCGGGACATACAGCTTGTCCCTGGAGAGTCTTTTCAATGGGTCCGCAAGGGGGTGAGACGCATCCTCTCCCCAGAACAGGTCCTCCGGTCTGTAGGTGCAGATCATCATTATCCTGTGATCGACGATCTTGTGCGCCAGGAACTGCAGTAGTTTAATGGAGGGAGGATCCGCCCAATGAAGGTCATCTATCAGGAGACATAGAGGGCCCTCCTCCTCAAGAGCGAATATGAACTGGGAGAGCTTGTCGAACTCAAGGAGCCCCTCCACCACCATCTCGTCGCTGGTCTCCTCTTCTTCCATGTCTATCTCTGCGGGTATCAGTGAAAGGGGGACGAATTCCTGGTCGGAGGGAGTTCTAAGTTCTTTTTCCACCTGTACTCTTTCGGTCTGTATGTTGAAGGGAGATTCCTCGTCTGCCTTCTTTGTCAACTGTCTGTATTGTGAGTACATCTCCTTGAAAGGTAGATAGATATCCGTGTCCTTGAAATACAGGCACCTCCCGATAAGGAAAGTGAAGTCGCTGAAGTTGGTGAGGTCCCTCATCTGCTCGATCAATCTTGTCTTTCCAATACCAGCCTCCCCGCCAACTATGACCAGTCTGCCTTTACCCTCCCTCACTTCCCCTAATAGATCACTGAGAGCGGAAAGTTCCTCTTCCCTGCCTATATATTTCGTCTTAGCTCTTTCATGGACGGGAAACATCGATCAGCCTCTTCGGTGTTCTCAACTGGATATGTAAGTATTAAACCCTTTTTATATTAATGGAAGAGTTTCATAATAAGAAATTACAAGCCATGACATCATTCGAAAAGTGCAGCAAAGGCAATACTTTTAGTCCACTCCTCATAACCCTTATAATGCAATGAGAACTCAGTCGAGCTTACCGCTTAGGGGATGTTAGCCAAGGTTCAAGGAATGGTTTTTTTTCGGGTGCTGCCCTCCTTTAGGACCAGCATTTACGCCCGATGACCGCCGGGGATCCTGGGACCTTAATGGCACATGCATTGGACCACCCTGGAGGTATCGACGTGAACATCGAGGAGCTTAAGGAACCGCAGTTATCGAACAACGCTATGACAGTTCTCAATAGAAGATATTTCAAAAAGGACGATGAGGGAAATGTCGTCGAGACCCCTGTTCAATTATTCCAAAGGGTCGCATCGAACATCGCCGAGGCCGAAAGAAATTACGGAAAGCAGGACGAGGATGTCAATAAGGTAACGATGGAGTTCTATGACATGATGAGTTCTCTGGAATTCATGCCGAACTCTCCCACCCTCATGAATGCTGGAAGGGAACTTCAGCAGCTCTCGGCATGTTTTGTACTCCCCATCGATGATTCCCTTCCGGATATATTCGAGACGGTGAAGTTCACGGCCATGATCCACAAATCCGGCGGTGGAACCGGTTTTTCTTTCTCGAGGATCAGGCCAAAGAACGACCTCGTGAAATCGACGAAGGGGGTGTCCTCCGGTCCGATATCCTTCATGCAGGTCTTCGATTCAGCGACAGACGTCATAAAACAGGGTGGAACGAGAAGGGGGGCCAATATGGCGATCCTAAGCGTTGAACACCCTGATATCAAGGATTTCATCGTGGCAAAGGATGACAACAAGAAATTGAACAACTTCAACATCTCGGTTGCCTTGACGGACAAGTTCATGGACGCACTCTCGACCGGTGGTGAGTTCGATCTCGTGAATCCCAGGTCAGGGGAGGTGGTCGGCAAGGAGAATGCCGCTGAGATCTTCGAGATGATCGTGAACCAAGCGCATAAGAACGGCGAGCCCGGGATCGTCTTCATAGACCGGATCAACAGGGATAATCCGACACCCAAGGTCGGTAAGATAGAATCCACCAACCCTTGCGGAGAGCAGCCTCTCCTGCCATTCGAATCATGCAACCTCGGATCCATCAACCTATCCGTGATGGTCGATGAGAGCGGTCAAGTGGACTGGGATCGGATAAAAAGAGTGGTCAGGACCTCCGTCCATTTTCTTGACAACGTCATCGACATGAACAATTTCCCTCTTCCGGAGATCGAGAGGAACACTAAGGCTAACCGGAAGATAGGGCTAGGCATCATGGGTTGGGCCGACCTTCTCTTCAAGCTGAATATCCCCTATGATTCAGAGGATGCGGTTGAACTTGCCGAGAAGATGATGTCCTTCATCAGGACAGAAGCTGTAGAGATGTCCAGGGAGCTGGCCAAAGAGAGGGGGCCCTTTCCGAATTTTGAAGGTTCCGCCTTCCATTCGAAGGGCGAGCCTCCGATCAGAAATGCTACTGTCACCACGATCGCACCCACTGGAACGATCTCGATCATCGCCGGAGCCTCTTCAGGTATCGAACCACTTTTCGCCCTAGTCTTCAAACGGACCGTGATGGACCGCGACAAGCTGGTGGAGGTGCATTCCTATTTCAAGAATATAGCCCAAATGGAGGGTTTTTACTCCGAAGAGCTCATGTCCAAGATATCCGAGCGAGGGACTGTAAGAGGTCTGAACAATGTCCCCGACAAATATCAGAAGCTCTTCACCACGGCCCACGACGTGACCCCGGAGTGGCATATACGAATGCAGGCTGCATTCCAGCGATATACCGACAACGCGGTTTCGAAAACGGTCAATTTCCCCCACGAGGCATCGGTGGAAGATGTCAAGAAGGTTTACATGATGGCCTACGAGCTGGGGTGCAAGGGAGTGACGATTTATAGGGACGGCAGCAGAGAGGAGCAGGTCCTTTCCACCATAAAAAGGAAGAAGACAGGGATGGACACCGGTGTGATCAAGCCCAGGGAGAGACCGAAACTGATCCAGGGTATCACCGGGAAACTTGACACTGGATGCGGCGCGCTATATGTTACTATCAATCAGGACAGGTTCGGCCCCTTTGAAATGTTCGCCAACCTTGGCAAGTCGGGTGGCTGCGCCGCTGCACAGATCGAGTCTCTTGCTCGATTGGCTTCCCTGGCAATGAGGTCCGGAATTGATCCCTATCAGATCGTAAAGCAGCTAAAGGGAATTAGGTGTCCCAATCCGAAGCTCGGTCCGCTTGGGATGGCTGAAGAGCAGGTTCTATCATGCCCGGATGCAATGGGACGGGCACTTGAAAAATACCTGGAGGGGAAGCCCACGTCGATTGCAGAGGAGCAGACCACCTCCCCATCATTGGAATTCTACGATAATGAGATGTTCGGAGACAAGGACAGGAACGGCAGCACAGAGGGAATGGTGGTGGGTGTCTGTCCCGAATGCGGAAATTCCCTGGTCTATCAGGATGGCTGTTCGATCTGTCACTCGTGCTATTATTCGAAATGTTCTTGATAGGAGATCCATCATGGAGCACAAAGGAGTAGATATCGAAGGGACCGATGGTCTGTCAGATCACACTCCTCTTGGGTCCAGGATCGGTCGGGTCAAGGTGGCTGTGAGGCCTCCGGATCCCGTCCTGCTCGAAAAGCTGCAGACAGGTATCATGGAGCTTTCCGAAAGAGGCGTCAAGGTCCCTGAAGGATCCTCTATGGCCGTCAGGTCCATTGATGGTTTCTATTATATTCCAGACCTGACAGGGTCATTGGGAACTCCTGATCCTGAGATCGTCTCCATTATTAATTATGACCCAGTTAGGAGGACGTTCATTCTTTCGGGGAACGGGAGCGTGGATGATACTACGGAGCTTTTTTGGTTCGCATTCGAAGCCTTCGGGAAGGATCACGTTCTCTTCAAGGGTGGAATTGCTGGAGGGGTCTATCGCTCCCCGGATGATCTTGACCAGAGGCTGGAATTTAACCTTGGCATTCTCAGGTCATGGAAGGAAAGCAACACTTTAAGGTCGGATGACCGATTCCTTTGGAGAGGACCGGATCTCCAGGCTTTGTTCGAGATGATCGAAACCGAATATGCCAACGGGGATCAGTCGATGTCCCAGTGATCATCCAGGACCTCTTCGGTCTCGATGATTATACCATCTTCAACAGGAAGATCGTCAACTATGCCGAACCAGTAGATGACCATGCCTGGTCCGAAAAGCTCTCTGTAGGAATGGAGCTGGTTCTTGAGGTTCTTCCTGACTTCCTTCATATCGCCGAAGGAAGCCTTCGATTCGATCCAGTTCACCTTTTCACCCCTGAGATATATGCTCTTATCCAGCAGGAAATCGGGAGTTTTCCCACCCGCTGCCCGAAGTTCTTCCTCCCTTTTGTAAGTGACCTCCCTCTCATCCAGCCAATTCTTCATTCGAGCTTCTCCCCTCAAACCCCTTTTTCTCTGGACCTGGTTCCCCTCGGGAGAATATATGGGGTCGTGGTCCCGGATATCTATTATTTCCCGCCTTAGCCTTGGATCGGTAATGGACCTTGGCTCGTTGATCATTTTCTTGAACGAGTTCTTCCCCCATTCGCTCTGGCTTGTCAGGATCAGGTAGGCGGTCATTACCGGAGAAAAATCAAGTTCCCTTGAAATATCAAGGAACGAGCGGCCGTTCCTCCATTTGGCCACAAGGGAGGGCATCTTTGATTTGATCTTCTGATAGCGGGCTGTGACCTCTCTTATGTTTCTTTGTGTATATATTACTAGATAGAACTCCCTGGGCCTCTTTCTGTCCTTTCTCCATAATTTCTCGATGTCGCCGTAACTGTTCAGCTTGGAATAGATCTCTCTGTATTCCGTTTCATCCAAGATCATTTTCTGTCTTCCCGGATTCTTTACATGGTCTAAACGAATTATATAGAATAAATTTCCGGTCAGCCTGGGAGGTTTGGGATAGCTCCGAACCTGTCCAGTCTTGATCTTATCCCATCCCAATGGGACCCCATCCAGTAGACCTTGCCGCACATTATGCACATATAAACGAACTCGTGATCGCGTATCACATCCTCAGGTATGCTTACTTGGACCTTTCCATCGATAATTAGTGAGCTCGGAGGACGAGCTGACAGTTCTCCATTGCATGTCGGACATCTTGTGTTTCCCGGAGGGTACTCTTCCTGGGGGAACCTTTCCAGCAATTCTTGGATCTGTGAGTCCAGATCATCTGAGATTATCCTTATTGCCTCAGAGTAACGATTGTTAGACAGGTCCTTGTCCCGTGTCAGGATGACCCTTTTCTCATCCGTTGACATCCGTATGATCTCCTGATCACTCCCGACCTCTGGATCAGAAACATCATATCCCATTATGCGAAGCCATCTCGCAAGCCTTTTCAGCATCTCATCACACAGGAACCTCGGGGTAGCCCTCCTTTCCATGACCCTTCAAGGGTCTGAAGGTCAATGAAATTGACGTCTAGCATGTATTAACATACATGATAATACCTGTTAGGAACGAAACATATATATGCATGTATGTACATATATGCACAGACGCAAGGGGGAACCTGTATGAACCACA
Source organism: Thermoplasmatota archaeon (assembly GCA_049472215.1). Classification (GTDB taxonomy): domain Archaea; phylum Thermoplasmatota; class Penumbrarchaeia; order Penumbrarchaeales; family Penumbrarchaeaceae; genus JAFGLL01. The sequence continues at coordinate 23,537 of JBLIRH010000032.1, forward strand.
TACTGCAAACATCAAAGGTCCTTTCCGATGGGAACGCCTTGAAGATAATCGCCGCAACGCAGAAAAGGCCCTGCACCGCGCAGGAGCTTTCAGACGAGCTCGGCTCGCCGCTCGCGGGCACGTACAAGAAGATCAAGGAGCTGGAACAGAGCGGATTGATAGCTCCGCTGGACAGGATGCTGACATCATACGGAAAGAGGGTAACAAGATACAGGTCCCTTGTAAGGGGATTCTACGTGGAGTTCCACAACAATGAACTGAGGGTGACCTTGGAGCTTGATAATGAGGATATGCCTCTGAAGCTCTCCTGGAATCCCCTTCTATCAAGCTGATTCCGGAATGACGATAACGTCCCCGACCCGGTGTTTTTTCGACCTCCCGGGGGCCCTTGATCGGGCCCCACTTTTTCTTCTTTCTTTTCACGACCATTTTCTTGATGTTGACTAATCAGAGGTCGATATATCAGGTGATGATCCTATTTTCCGATGTCCTTTTTCATTGGAACATATGTCTTAATAGTATAGTACATAGTGGATTCTGTTCAGTGTTCGTTTCATAACCTTTAAATACTTTGACCACTAAATTAGAACACGGCAGTAGCCAATGGAGGAATTCGAAATGAAGAGAATAACGATCGCGATCGCACTTGCCCTGTCATTCGCAGCCATTATGGGAATGGCCGCAGCGCTTAATCCTTTAAAGGGCGACGACTGGGAATACGATCCCGATGGGGACAGGCTGACGAACCTGGACGAGTTCATTGCCGGCTCCGATCC